>JBKCTR010000044.1:0-1595 GCA_046318755.1 Planctomycetaceae bacterium | reverse complement strand
GTTTATGACAAGGGACGTTCCGCCCTCCTTTCGAAAGCAACATGGTGCCCGCACATGTCCTGTCGGGACATTCTTTCATAGCCCAGGGTTCGCAGCGCAGCGGCTACCCTGGGTTGGGGGTCAAGGTTGCGATGCATCTCTGAAGGAGATGGCTTGAAGCGTGCCGTCGGGATGCACCGCGGGCCGAATTCGACTCGCCGAATCTGTTGCGGAAACCGACACACAAGCCGATTTCCGCCATCCGTGGGTGAAGCGAACCCCTACAGGGTTCCGGCGACTTTTGGGTGTCCCTTACCCAGGGTAGCCGCGGTGCGGCGAACCCTGGGCTATCGAAGAGTTCCCCTTCAGGGAACGGCATCGGCACAAGCCGGTGCGCGATGGGGCTGGTGATCTCTCCGTGTTGGATGAAGCGTCGATTCCTGATCCAGATCGGCAGCCGCACACGAGGAATGAACGCGGATTCAGACCGTCAACAATTGCCTCGATTTCGGAAGGGTCGGTTTGACGTGACAGATCTTGCCGGGCTTTTCCGATCAAGGATCCTGCTGGCGTGTCGCCCTGGCGGTCACATTCGCCATCCATCGCAATCGCTGTGTGTTGCGGTGGCAGGGCGACTCAGACGACCCCTTCGGGACCGAACCGGCACTGGGGGGTCAGCGGGTGACCGCGCAGGAATTCGGTGGCGGCCATGGCCCGTTTTCCCGGGGGCTGCAGCGTGACGATCTCGACCACGCCGTCGGCCGCCTGCACCCACAGCCCGTCGCGATCGGCCCGCACGATCTGACCGTGGGGGGCGGTCACCTCATCGGCTACGCGACGCACCGCCAGAATCAGCAGCCGTTGGGGGGCGTGGTCGGCGGTGTGCAGGTACGAATACGGCTGGGGCCAGGGCTGCATCGCCCGCACCCGACAGTCGATCTGCCGAGTCGTTTCGCCCCAGTCGATCTCCCCCTGCTCTTTCCGCAGTTTGGGGCAGCGGGTGACCAGGGCGGGATCCTGCACTTCCCCCGTCACCGGGCCTGCGGCCAGCCGGTCGAGCACCGGGGGAACCAGTGCCGCCCCCAGCACCGCCAGCCGGTCTTCGAGCTGACCGGCGGTCTCGCGCGGGTCAATCGGGGTCCGGGCGATCGACAACACCGGACCGGCATCGAGCGCGGGCAGAATCTGGATGATGCTCACTCCCGTCTCGGTGTCCCCTTTCCAGATGGCATAGGCCACCGGGGCGGCCCCGCGGTGACGGGGCAGCAGCGAGGCATGCACGTTGATGGCCGCCACACGGGGAATGGCCAACAACTCGGGGGAGAGAATCTGCCCATAAGCGGCCACCACCAACACATCGGGCTGCAGGGCCCGCAGGCTGGCCAGCCCCTCGGGCACGTTCACCGACGGGGGCTGCAGCACGGGGGTGCCCCGGGCCAGCGCCAGGTCTTTGAGCGGATTGGGGTGCTGGGTCTTCCGCCCGGGGGCGATGCGGTCTGGCTGCGTGAACAGCCCGACAACCGGGTGCCCGGTCCCGTAGAGGGTTTCGAACGTCGGCAGGGCGAATTCGCCCGTCCCCATCATCACCAGTCGCAAGGGCGTCATGACTGCAGGGC
>JBKCTR010000043.1:0-1728 GCA_046318755.1 Planctomycetaceae bacterium | reverse complement strand
TTGATGTTCAACGGCGAGCCGTCGACGAGGGTGACGGGGTAACCGCACGACTCGACCAGGCTGGCCTCGTCGGTGGGCTGCAGGGTTCCCCGTTGGGCGTACGCCCCTTCCAGCACGCTGCGGCGGAAGACCTGCGGGGTCTGGGCGGCCCACAGGCCGGCGCGGGGCACGGTTTCGACCACCTTGCCATCGGCACCCGCCCGCTTGATGGTGCTGGTGATGGGGGTGGCCAGCAGGGCGGCTCCGTCGCGTTCGGCCGTGTCGAAGACCCGGTTGACCCACTCGACCGTCAGCACGGGGCGGGCCCCGTCGTGAACCGCCACATGATCGATCTCGGGACGCAGCAGCGCCAGGGCGTTGCCGACCGAATCGGCCCGCTCGGCTCCCCCCAGGGCGACATCGATGTGATGAAACGCCAGATGGGCCGCGTAGTGCTCGCGGAACCACTCATGGTCGGCGGGGGAAATGACCACGATGATCTGGGCCACGCGGGGGTGGTTCAGAAACGGATCGGCAGCCCGCATCCAGACGGCCCGGCCGGCGATTTCGACAAAGGGTTTCTTGCGGGGCTGCAGCTTGAATCGCGAGCTGGAGCCGGCGGCGGGAAGAATGACGGCGAACTTCGACATGGTGGCGAATGATAGACCCTGCCGCGACAGACGGGCAAGCCGCCCCCGCGTGGCATTCCCCCCGGACCGCTGTTACAACGAAGCGGTTTTCGGTGCTGAAGAACCGTCGTCTGTCCTTGTTTCTCCCGAGGTTCGACTCCATGCTCTTTCCAGAACGCATTGCCGCCCAGATCGCCCAACGCCCGCAGACCTCACCGGCGACGGTCGCCCGCCGGGGTTTCCTGGCCACCGCCGCCCTCGGCCTGGCCGGGACCGCCCTCGCCCAAGACCGGCATGGCCGCCCCGCCACGGCGTATGAACCCGGCGCGGGTCCCGCCCGGTATCCGGAAGCCGACGTGATCGCCCTCGACAAGCGGTTCGAGAAGATCAAGATTGGCAACACCCCGATCCAGCGGCTGCACACCGGCATGCTGTGGGCCGAGGGAACCGCCTGGTGCGGCGGGGGGCGTTACCTGGTCTGGAGCGACATTCCCAACGACGTGCAGTTGCGTTGGCTGAATGAAGACGGCCATGTGAGTGTGATCCATCAACCGGCCGGCAATTCGAACGGGAACACCTTCGACTTCGAAGGACGGCAGATCTCGTTCGAGCATGGCAACCGCCGCGTGGTGCGGTACGAGCACACCGGCAAAGTGTCGGTGCTGGCCGACAAGTTCGACGGCAAGCCGTTCAACGCCCCGAACGACGGGGCCGTGCATCCCGACGGCAGCGTCTGGTTCACCGACCCGGGCTACGGCAGCCTGATGAACTACGAGGGGAACAAGGGGAAGCTGGAACTGAAAGAGGCGGTGTACCGGATTGACAAGAACGGCACGGTCACCAAGGTGACCGACGAGCTGTTCAAGCCGAATGGTCTGTGCTTCTCGCCCGACTACAAGAAGGTGTACGTGGCCGACACCGGCGCGTCGCACTACCCCGAGGCCCCCAAGAACATCCAGGTGTTCGATGTGATCGACGGGGTGAAGCTGAGCAAGGGGAAGCAGTTCGTCTCGATGGAGATGGAACTCGACGGCAAGAAGGTGGCCGGTTTCGCCGACGGGATTCGGGCCGACATCGACGGCAACATCTGGGTCGCCGCCGGCTGGGTGGGGGATGGGTA
>JBKCTR010000042.1:0-3417 GCA_046318755.1 Planctomycetaceae bacterium | reverse complement strand
CCACAGCCCCAGCCATCTCTGACCAGACCTGCCTCCAACAAGACCATTCGCCACTCGACACACACACGCTACTTGCCACCAACTTGCGTTGGCAGCCAGTGTAACACACCTTGTTCCTAAGAGTCGTTTTCTGACACGCTCAGCTTCGCTCGACACACCGGCCACATCCACCCATCCATCACTTCCAGAATCACCCCCATGCAGGTGCAATCCCATACGCAACTTCCGGCAGACATGGCCCAATCAAAACGATGCATTGCGCATCGGATTAGATGCCACTCTTACCGCTGCCAAATTGTCAAAGAACAAAGCCGCAGAATCATGCCTCTCACCAGAGAATCTCCGGCAGAGACCACCCTGCGGCAGCAGCCCGTGTGGACTGAAGCAGACTCAAGTCAACCGAAGGTTGTTTGAAGCCGCTTGAGGCCACAAGCGTGTTGCTCGTGCGTTGCAGGACTCGAAGTATATGAGGGATTCGAGAAGAGTTCAAGCGACTTGTGTTGGATTTTTTGAAGCTGGGCCGATTGCTGTTTCGCGGCCCGACCAACACCGTCCTGACAATCCCCTTACGACGCAGACATCGCTGACCAGAAACACCAACTGCCGGAACGGCCTGCCAGCGACACGCACCAACACAAAACTTCAGTGGAGACGACCGGGGTCGAACCGGCAACCCCTGCCGTGCAAAGGCAGTGCTCTCCCAATTGAGCTACGTCCCCTTCCGCTACGCCCGCTCAGCGAAATGGACTGAGCGACCTCCGTGTCCCAACATGTCACCTCGATGAACCAGGCCTCGCAAGGCAGTCCCGCAATGGCCCAAGTCTCGAATTCAACCCAGTGACCGGAGGAGCTGAGCCGATTCTCCGGCCAGATCCTGCTCGATGAGGCTGAGAGTCTCACCGAATCCCGCGGCCTGTCGACCCCCCTCAGGAAGCCCAAACCGGCATCGGCCGGGGGAGCAGCGGCTTCGAGTAACACCCGCTCACGAGACAGGCCCCAAACACTGCAATTACCGGGCTCGACGTCAAAATGGGTGCACCAGGATTCGAACCTGGGACCTCAGCCTTATCAGGGCTGCGCTCTAACCAACTGAGCTATGCACCCGTCCGTGGAGAGACTCATCTCTTCGTGGCAGTATTGTGTCGCACGCCCTGGGGATTGTCTAGCGAGACGAGCGGTTTTTCCGCCGGGGGGCATTCCCACCAGACCTCACCTCCCGACCGGGACCGCCGGGCTTCCGACTTCCTGTCCCCTCGAATCCCCCCTGGCACTGTTCACTGCCAGCCCTACTCCCACCTCTCCTCGGCAAGGGCAGCTCCAATCCCTCTGCAGCAGTCCTGCGCCAGACCACGCTCGAACAGCGCGAGGATCACAACCCTGCGACTCATGCCATGTGCCGAGGGTTCGGGGAAAGGCTACGACTCGCGTCTCAAGACGAATTCGTTGCAGCCGATCCCCCCGCCACAAGTCTTCATGTGCAGCAGGCGAAATCCGCGATCCGCCAGGAAAGAAAAGACCTGCTCGGGTTTCGCCACTTCGAAGGGATAACCCCCGACCCAATCGATGACGTCGTACCAGGCATTCATTCCCCGGTGCCCGTGATAACTGTTCCAGGTGGCGAGGGGCTGAAGACGCAGCAGATCGCGAACCATGGTGGGGCCCCACAGCCGCACCAGACTGGGCCCCCAGACCAGCCATTTGCAACCATAAGGCAACCGGTTGTACCAGCGTTTCAGCCACTTCCAGCGACGGCTGGCCCGCCCTTGGTCGTTGTAGATGGCGACCCACAACAGCCCCCCCAGGCCGGTGCAGCGGGCTGCATTGTCGAGTCCCTGCCAGAGGGCACCGGTGTGGTGCAACACCCCCCAGGAATAAACGATGTCGAACTGGCCGAGACTCTGCAGGAACTGCTGATCGAGAGCGGAGCCGTGGATGACCCGCCAACGCGACTCCTCGCCCCCAGCCCGACGTTTCAATTCGGCAGTGCAGGCGACACTTTCGGGGTCGAGATCGACTGAGACGACACAGGCCCCCAGCCGCCAGGCAGCCAGGCTGAACAGCCCGCTGCCGGAACCCAGATCCAAAAAAGTCCGTTGGGCCAGCGAGTCGGTCCCCAATTGGACCCGCAGAGAGTGCACCGCCTCGTCGATAATCCGGTCATCGACAGTCTCCAAAAAACGGCGCCAATTCGCGCCGAAAGGAAACCGCAGAGACTTACCCACAGGAGCAGACATGGCTTCAGCCTAGCTGCGATCGATCGGGTTGTCATCCCGAACGTACTGGCCGCTCGACCGGAAGCGGCGTGCCAATCCCGATTCTCGGCCCCGAGCGGAATGCCGCCTCTGGGGCCGTCTGATTTCAGCGGCGTCGCAGTGAGCCGCGAGACCAGAAATTTGCCGCGACCGTCCGTCCCATCCTTCAACCACGGCGTCCGGCGAGGAGCGCCCGTCGACGGGGGCTGTCAGGAGTGGATGGATTCACTCACAACGATCCCGCGCAGTGAAGGCGGAACCGGTAAAAAAAGGGTGCCGTGGCAGAACTCTCCCCGCGCAGAGCGTGGGTCCGATGGAGCAAGGGCCCTACGAACTTGGACCGATGCACCGCTCTCCCGGAGGACTGCAGTGGCCATTTGCACCCATGCAGCCCGAGTCTTTCCAGGAACCGACCGCCGACGCGGGATCAGCAACTGCCCGATGCCAGATGCACTTCGGCGTGGGCCAGCTCGGCAATCTGGGGAGCGGGAGTCGAGAACGCGGCATTGGCCACGCCCGTCGCAGCCCCCTGAAAATCCAATTCCTGACGCCGAATCGAGACATCCCGGGGCGCAGAAATTCCCAGTCGGACCCGACCGCCACGAATTTCAACCACGGAGATTTCGATCTCCGTCCCATCGTGGGCCGATCCGATGATGATTTTCTCCCCTTCCTTGCGGCTCAAAACAAGCATTTTGGTTCCTCCTTGAAGTTTCCGACTCGAAGTTTGCGGCTCAAATTTCCACGGGCTGCTGCCGAGATACCCGTCGTCGAGTGACGCCTTTCGACTCCCGAAGCCAGGAATCTGTGTCACCACCAACAATCAGCCGAGGTGAGGTGGAAGCACTCGCTGCAGAGTGCGTTGGCAACACATTCTGAGAAGCCCAACCCTTCAGCGAGAAAGGCCAAGCGTTTTCAGATGTCTCAAAGCTGGGGAAGCAACCACTGGACCGGGATCGCTCGCTCAGTGCTTCCGAAACACTCTGCGAGGCGGATTCGGTGGGCAGCAACCACCTTCCTCTTCTTTATACGCAGTGGCGACGAGTTGGATCTTGAAAAAATTGCAAATGTTCGGATTTTTCCGCGCCAGTCTCTTGATTTCCGCAAAACGAAACACATGTATAGATATTCGACTCAAAAATCATCGGTTTCCGGGGCATTGAAT
>JBKCTR010000041.1:0-3974 GCA_046318755.1 Planctomycetaceae bacterium | reverse complement strand
GTGGAAATGAAATCGTGGAGCGACCTTCCCTCCGAGGGCTGGTTTGCCGGCGACTCCCACGTGCACCTGCACACCGGCGGTCCCCTGCAGGTGACGGCTGCCGATGCGCTGCTGGCTGCCCGGGCCGAAGGGATGAACTTCATCAACCTGTGTGTCTCGAACAACGTGGGGGACGATATCCGCGATGCCGAGCTGATCACCGGCCGGCCCCACCCCGCCTCCGGCCATCGGCAGTTGCTGGTGTTCGGCGAGGAAATGCGCAGCATGATCTACGGGCACATGCAGTTTTTCGGCATCAAGCAGTTGGTCGAGCCGCAGTACACAGGGTTTGACAATACGCCCCTGTTCCGCGATTTTCCCGCCAACTTCACGATGGCGTCCGAAGCGGTCCGGCAGGGGGGGGTGGTCACCTATGGCCATCCGCTCTTCACGGGGCAGCCCTTTCCGTTTGACGACGATCTCGCCAAGCCCAACGGGGCCGCCCGCGAACTGCCTGTCGACGCCATTCTGGGTGTCGTTCAGGCCATCGATCTGATGTCGTACAACAGCGACGAGGAAGAATCGACGGCGCTGTGGTACCGGTTGCTGAACTGCGGCGTCAGGCTCTCCGCCTGCGTGGGGACCGATGCGCTGTTGGATCGCTCGACCGACCCCCTGGGGGGCGACCGGGTCTATGTCCAGACCAACGGTCCCTTTACCCAGGAAAACTGGCTCGATGGCCTGCGGAATGGTCGTACCTTTGTGACGAATGGTCCCATTCCCCGCCTGAAGGTCGACGGGTCCGGTCCCGGGGGCACTGTGCGGCTCGCGGGGGCAGGGCGTGTGCGGGTCTCGGCCTCGGTGGAGAGCCTGGTTCCGTTCGATACCATCGAAATCATCCAGAACGGACGGGTGGTCTCTCAACAGGCCGCCACGGCTCCGCAGGCCCCGGCGGTGCATCGTGCACAGTTGGCGGTGGAACTGCCGGTGGAGCGCAGTGGCTGGATGGCGCTGCGGGCTCGGGGACCAAAGCACCGGATGGTGTTCGATGGCCCCGCCTTCGCCCACACCAGTCCCGTCTGGCTGCAGGTGGGGGAATCTCCCGTCACCAGTCCCGACGATGCCCAATTCTTCGTCGAGTGGATCGACAAGCTGATCCAGGTCCTCTCGGCCCGCAATCGATTTGAAAAGACTGAAGATCGACTGGCGGTTGAGCGGTTGTTCCGCCAGGCCCAGGACCGCTACCGACAACAGCTCAATCCCCGATAGTCCTGCGCGGCCAGCCGACGGTTCAGTCGACGTCGAACAGGTAGAGATCGCATTCGCCATCCCGGGTGGAGACGGCAACCACGCTGCGCCCATCGGGCATCCAGGCGGGGTAATCATCCCGACCGGGATGGCGGCTGATGTTTCGCGGCTGGCTTCCGTCGGCCTGCATCACGAACACTTCGCTGTTCCCCTCCCGCACGCTCACAAACGCCAATTGCCTGCCGTCGGGCGACCAGGTGGGGCGCATGTCGCGTCCCGGCGATTCCGTCAACCGCCGCACATTCGAGCCGTCGGAATCCATCACATAGATCTCGAAGTTTCCCTCCCGACTCGAACCAAAGGCAATGCGGCGACCATCGGGAGAGCATGCTGGCCAGCAGTTGGTTCCCGCGGCCCGCGTCAAATATTGAAGATCTTCGCCGCGACGATTCACCGATGCGATCTGATGCCCCTGCACATCAGAGATCCCAAACACAACCCGGTCGGTGTTGTGCAGGAACGAGGGATTGCGGGCCGTCGCGCGGGCCTCACGCGGGCGAAACTCCACCGACTCTCCCGTCGCCACCTTCTGGATCACCAATACCAGTTGGGGGCTTCCGGCCGACATGGCATGGCAGTGCCACATCCCGTCGGCACTGTAGGCCGGGTCGAACTGGTGGGCTGCGACGGCCGGTTGCAGCCGCTCGATTTCGCCGGTGGCAGCCTTCCAGAGAAACAGCGCCACGAGGTTCGGATTCTCATGCTTCGCAAAGACCACATCCCCGGCGGAATTCATCACCACCGGGGCCATTTTCAGCGTGCCGTCGCGAGTCAGCCGTCGCGGTTCGCCCCCACCAGCCCGTGTCGACCACAGGGGGGGGCTGGCCAGCACGCAGCCGAACAAGGTCATGCGGAACCACCGGCTAAAACAGCTCATCAATCACCCTTCCGTCAGGCAGCACACCCAACTCGGCCCGCATCTCGGTGTTGATGCCCAGCCGGTCCAGAATGGTGGTTCCCACCATGGCCGGCGTGATCGGACGACTCACCGGATACTCTCCGCGGGGATCGCTCTCTCCAATCACTCGTCCGGGCTGCACTCCCGCTCCCGCCCAGATCGAAAAGTAGCACTGGTGCCAATGGTCGCGGGAGCCAATCGCGTTGATTCGCGGAGTCCGGCCAAATTCTCCCAGGCAGACCACCAGGGTGGTCTTCAGCAAACCGCGCTGCTCCAGGTCATCCAGCAGTGTCGACAGGACCTGGTCGAGCAGGGGACCATGCCAGTCAGCCAATAACCCAAAGTTGTCGGCATGCGTGTCCCAACCGTAGTCCGAGAAGGGATAGAGCACCTCGACGAACTGGCTCCAATTGACCTGCACATAGGGAACACCCGCCTCGACCAGGCGTCGTCCCAGCAGGCAGCTTTGTCCCACGGACGTCTGCCCATAGGCCCGGCGCACCGCTTCGGGCTCGCGCGATAGATCAAACGCTTGCCGGGCTTCCCGCGAGGTCAATAACGCATGCGCCCGCTCATGCAGTCGATCCCACTGCCCCAGGCGGCGCGAATCGAGGTCCCGGCGGGTGGTGTCCAGCCCCGCCAGTACCGCTTTTCGATCGGCCAGACGCCCCGGCGTTAGGCCTTCGAACAGCTTCAAGTCGGGAATCTCAACCTCTCCCCGTTCGGTACAGCTCAGCATGAACGGGTCGTACGCCTGCCCCCAGATTCCGCCGCCGTATCCCAGCATCGGCCCCCGCCCATCACCAATGGGACCACGGGCCAACGACACAAACGCCGGCATGTTCCCGCCACCCCGCTGCCGGGCGACGATCGATCCAAAGTTCGGTGGATAGCCTGCTGAACCCGCCGCGGCACCGGTCAGCCCAATCGACTCGGCAATCAGGTGATCGCCATCAAAATTGACATTGCTGCGGACCACCGCCAAGCGGTCGCTGCGCTGGGCCAATTCCGGCAGCAATTCGCTGAAGATCAGACCGGGCGTTCGAGTGGCGATCGTTCCGAAAGGCCCCCGATACTCGGCGGGTGCCTTCGGTTTGGGGTCGCACAAGTCGAGGTGGCTCGGCCCTCCCCCCAGCCAGAACACCAAGACCGATCGGGCAGAACCCTCAGCGGCCCCCAGAACCGCCGTGTCGCCCCGCCAGCCCGCGGTTCGGCCGGCCAAGGCCAGGCCCGGAGCCAACAGACCGGCACGCAGAAACGACCGGCGTGTCACACCGCTGCAGGACCGATGGGCAAAAGAGCCGACCGACAACATCTTTCGTTCTCCAAAACGTGGCCCATCACCCGTCTCGACAATCGCGATCGTAACCGAAGCGGGCACCCGGGACCATCGGGATTGCGATTCGCTCAACCAGTAAGTCGCCCGCGGTTTGGCACGAGATGGTCCGCACCAATCGAGGTGGAATGCTTCCCGCCAGCAGATCGCCGAACGATCGACAGCCGAATCGCAGTGAGTGTTCACTCCGATTCCGCAAGGCCCCGGGAAGACCTCGTTGCCTCTGGCGCCCCCTCCACAGGAGTTTCAGAAACCAAGAGAAATGTCCCCCGGTGGAGCTTTGCGTGCATCGTCCGGGGAAGTGCGATATTCTGCCAGCATGAGACGCGGAGCGATCATCGTGTGTGGGGGGCGGTCGAAGCGGATGGGGCGAGACAAGGCCACCCTTCCGTTTGGGCAGGACGTGTTGCTGCAGCGCATCGTGCGAACTCTGGGGCAGAGCATCGCTCCCGC
>JBKCTR010000040.1:0-4142 GCA_046318755.1 Planctomycetaceae bacterium | reverse complement strand
AGACAGTGGACTGTGGGGCGAAACAGGGATCGTGCGACACGTCGCACTCACAAAACGACAAACGGAAGGACCGCTTGGGGCGGCGTCGTCACCTCTGGACGACCAGAGGCGAGGAAGTGGGATTGGACGGATTCGAACCGTCTCCGACCCGGGTAAGAACTGGGCATGCTGCCGCGAACACCTCAATCCCAGACCTGGTCTCTGATGGGAATGGCGGAACCATTAACCGCGTGGCATGACCCGGTGACCAAATCGGGGATGCCAGTGGAAACTCGACTCGCCGAGACGCTGACACGAGTCGTGTCTTGGCTCTCATGAATCCCGAAACGCGATTCGGCCCTTCAGCGGGACCGCGTTGGAGGCTTTATCCCCGACGAATCGCCGTGGGGCGGGAGTCGCGGGACGACTCGTCACTGTCTGTTCAGGAGATTGTGAACCCATTTCAGCGACCGGTCGGTCTCCGGCCCCACGCATGGTGTCCCTTCAGTCCATGAAAAAAGCCCGGTGTCTGGCTGACACCGGGCTGGGGAGACGTGCTCCTCAGACAGCCGTGGCGTCAACTGGATCCATGCGGAACCGAACTCCGCATCAACGGACAATCCGCATGTTCCACTGCATCGGCAGTGAATCCCGACTGCGGGGCGTTGACCAATCGTTGTGATTTGAGGAAGGACATGACAGCAGGTGGCGGATCTCGCCAAAAATGCGGGTTGCGAGGCTGTGTGTTCCAGGGCCCCACGGCTCTCTGGGGCCACTCGGCCATGTTCCCGCGACTGTGACTGATGTCAGGCTGGTGATTGCCAGCCTGTTGTGACTGAAGACCCAGGTCATGAGGAAATGGTTCACCGGGTTTCGAAAAGTTTTTCGTGAGATTCCCGCCAGACGGTTGGCCGCCCCTTGAGTTGCCGTGTCCACCAACTGAGGAATGGGCGGGTTCGTAGCCCTTCCCGGGTTGTGTTCGCCCGCGAGATGGGCTGTTTGTGGAAATCGACACGGTCCCAACCCGGTCACCGTCGGTGATTTCGCAAACAATTGCAGGGGTCCTGTCGCCGAGGCAGGGAATTTCGGTATCCTGAGTGAGCAGGGGGGGGCCGGCCACCGTCCGAGTTGTGGTGGCCCGACTGGAAGTTCCACGCTCCCGCCGTTCCGGCCATGAAATCGTTCCTGTTGATTCTCCTGCAAATCGCTGTGGCGATTTTCGGCCTGCTGGCCCTGGCCTTCCTGATCCTCGAGCCGCAGGTGGAGGGGCGGAATGCACATGCCACACAGTTCGAAATCTATTTTTACGATCGCTTTCTGGCGTATGTCTATTTGGCATCCGTGCCGTTTTTTCTGGGGCTGTACCAGGTCGAGAAACTGCTGACATTGTTCCGACGGGGGGCCGCCGTGTCGCCTGAGGGGCATGCCAGGGTGCGGAACATCCAACGGTGTGCCTTCATTGTGATTGCTGCGGCTGTGGCCAGTCTGCTGTTCATGATCAACGACGACACCGAAGACGGCCCACCCGGACTGGCCCTGCGGCTGATGGTCATCCTCCCCTCGATCGCAGTGGCCCTGCTGGCGACCAAATACGAGCGGCGGCTGCGAGATGATGTGGAACGCAGCCCGGAGTCGCGGTACCGACCGTGATCAGATCTGAGTCCGTGCGATGGATGTTGCCTCCTGTTGGTGAATGGTCTCCGCGGACGCGTCCCTGTGCCTCGCAGTGGTGAGTTATCGCGCTGTTCAGTCGTCACGATTGGGGACATTGTGAGCCTGGGACGCTGGACGGCGTTCACTGGCCCCGGCTCGCCGTGTCACCTGTGCTCAACAAGGTGGGACTCTCGTTCCACGAAAAATGGAGCCCGCACCTTCCCTACGATCGGCGCGCCACCCTTCGGTGAGTGGCGATCACAGCGGAATCGCCCCTCACCAGCGGCCGAACGCCATCGAGCATAACCCGATCCCGTGGTGACGGCCCCCCCGGGGCATTCGAACTGCGGGCTGCCTGCTGTTGGCTGTGGTTCGTTATACTCAATTCTCTTCGAAGGCCGCGGGGCCATGTTTGGCAGGCCTGATTTTGCCGATGTGTCGCTTTCCTCAACCGCCCCGATGCGCGTCACTTCTTGGTCGTTCTCCCGTCGCTGGATGTCCACGCTGGGGCCCTGGGGGCTGCTCGGCCCGATCTCGGGAGGATGTTTGGCGTTCCTGTCGACTCCCTGGCTCTGGATCGGGCTTTTGGCCTCGGTATGGTGTGTGTGGGTGGCGTTTCTGTGGCCACGCTGCGCCCGCCTGGGAATCAATCTCGCGTTCGGGCTGACGACCTTGGCGCTGGCCGAAGGGTTCTGGCCCCGCAGCCGTCCCGTCGAATCAAGATACATACGTCTCCATTCTTCCCAGCTCCCCTTCTTCGCACCGCACGAGTTGTTGGGGGCCATTCCCCGGCCCGATTCGCAATACCGGCACCTGGTGACGCACGCCGGTGAACCGATCTGCAATGTGGTCTATACGATCAACGCAGACGGCCAACGGGTCGTTTCACCGCACGATCAGTCAGGACCCACGCTGCTTTTGCTGGGATGCTCCTACACCTTCGGATTCGGGCTCGCGGATGAAGAGACACTCGAATGTCGATTGCGGGCCTGCCACCCCGAACTGCGGATTGCCAATTTCGCCGCGGGTGGCTACGGCACGCATCAGATGCTGGCCAATCTCGAATCGGGCAGGGTGGAACAGATCTGCAAAGAGACACCCCGTTACATTCTGTATCAGATGATTCCCGACCATGTCCGCCGCGCGACGGGGGGGACGTTTCAACACTGGCATTCCCCGCGATACCGGCTGGTCGATGGGCGAGCGGTGCGGAGTGGTTTTCAGGACGATTCTCGTGTGGGGACATGGCTGCGGAAACTCACCTGGAAATCGCGACTGTTCAGCGAACTGATCGCCCCGCATCTCACGACCGCCGCCGACGTCGACCTGGGGGTCCAGATCGTGCGGCAATTGGCCGAAGAAACCGAGCGTCGCTTTCCCGGCTGTGAATTTCATCTCCTGCTGTGGACCCCCGCTGCTGATCCGCTTTCCCGGCCGTTGGTCAAGCGGCTGCGTCAGGCGGGCCTCACCTTACACCTGCTTGAAGAGTTCGCTCCCGAGGTGAATCGTCAGGAGCCTGGCTATGCGCTTCCCTACGACGGTCATCCCACCGGCCGCGCGAACGATGCGATTGCCAAATACATCTGTCAACAGATTCTCGACCGCGAGGATCCGCAAGACGAAAAGTCGGCAGACAAGAAATGACCGCTTCTGTGAAAGCAGGGCACGAGTGACACAGGGCATGTCGGCAATTCGAAGGGAGTCACTTTATCCAACCCGCTCAGATGTTGTAGCCCCACACGCCGGCGGTCTTGAGATGCTCGGTGTGATCTTCCTCGAATTCTCTGTTGCTGGGATTTCCGAATTGGAGTTGGTGAAGCGATCGCCGAGCCGAGCTGTTTCGAGTTGAACGTAGACCACCAGCGGCAAGTCTCCGGTCTGCTTCACCAAGCGGCGGCCGGCAAGGCTCCCGAGCCGGGATGAACCGGCCGGTCTCGACGTCGTAGAACGGGTGGTTGCTCGTGGTCGTCAGCGTCTCGGCCGACCCATCATCGACGGTGTCGATCAGATTGTACAACTCCACGGGATCGAGGTTCGAATACGCGGAGGACACGACAGGGAAGGGCGGGCATGGTCTGGGGATCGCACTGTTCCGGGCGTGACAGAACCTAATCCCCCGGCCGCAGCCACTCAATCGGCCGCGGCCCCTCGGGGGTCTGCACCGGAGTCCCCGCCACAAAGTACAGCTTGAGGAAGCTGCGGAGTTTGTCGACGCCGTCGGCGACACGACGGAGTACTGCCTGGATACGCTTGGCCTTGGCCAGATCCCCGGCGTCATCGGCGACCTGGGCCAGTTTCGCAAGAGTGTGACAGGCTCTGCCTGAGGTACGAACGCCTCCGCCCCACTGGCTGGTTTTCAGACGCCCCTAACTGGCCGGTTGTGGGGGCCCGCTGACACGATCTTGATGGCCGTGGCGACTGCTTCGTCAGCCGTCAGGGCCGCCGAGGCAAACGGGCCCACAAAAGAGCCTTTCCCGGCGGCACAGACCCCCTTCCTTATGGCCAGCCCC
>JBKCTR010000039.1:0-2632 GCA_046318755.1 Planctomycetaceae bacterium | reverse complement strand
ATTGTCTGGCCCGAGACCATGTTCCGCTGGCCGTTGCTGGAAACCCCACCGGGCCTCACCGACCAGGAATTGCAGAAGGCCCATCCGCGCGAACCGATCAGCTACTATCGCGACCCGAACATCCGCAAGCGGCTCTCCGACCTGGCGCAGATGGCCCGGGCGGGGCTCATCGTGGGGCTTTCGGGCAAGGAAATGGATCTCGAGGAAGTCCGCAATTACAACTCCGCGGTTCTGGTGCAGCCCGATGGCACCATTGAGCGGCGATACGACAAGCTGCACCGCGTTGTCTTCGGCGAGTATGTCCCCCTGGCCGACAGTCTCCCCTGGCTCACCAAGCTCACTCCTTATCCGGAAGGGTTCGGTTTGAAGGCGGGAAGCGGTGTGGTGGCTTACGAAAGCGGCGGCTACCGCTTCGCCCCCATCATCTGCTTCGAAGACACCGTCCCCCACCTGGTGCGGGCCGTGGTCGACCTCACCGCCCAGACCGACGCGGGAACCCGCCGCGAGATCGACTTCCTGGTCAACCTCACCAACGATGGCTGGTTCCGCGGCTCGAGCGAGCACGAGCAGCATCTCATCACGGCAAAATTCCGCTGCATCGAGACCCGCACCCCCATGGTGCGGGCGGTCAACACCGGGGTCTCGGCCATCATCGATGGCGATGGCCGGGTTCGAGAGCGGTCTCCCATCACAGCCAACGCGGTGGTCACCGGGCACGTCCCCCTCGATCCCCGCGAAAGCCTCTATACCAAGACGGGCGATCTGTTTGGCGGAGCCTGCCTCGCCTCATGCGGTCTGTTGACCCTGGTCGGGCTGTTCGTCCGACGCAAACCGGCCCTCCCCGGCACGCTCCCCACCGGTCCCACCACCACCATCTAAGCCCCCGCTGCCGGACTTTGGCAAGTGCCGACGCGTGTCGACACTTCACCAACCGTTCGGAGCCCCTTGCATCACACACCACCCCGTCCCGTTTTCGGAGCGGGGTGTTTTTGTTGCGGCGGCCGGGTCGCAACGGCCGTCACACGGCGGTCCCACGGCGACCGGTCAGCGGGCGGGCCGGGGTCAGTCGATGATGGTGGAGATGGTGTTGCGCAGGTCGCGCAGAGTCGCGGGCATCTGCACCACTTTGGCGTGGTCGGTCTGGGGAAGCTGCGACTTTCGATCGGCCAGTTCGGCGGGCAACACCAGCACCACCCCCACCTGCCGGGCCTCGGCGGTGGCGGCCGCCTCGGTATACCCGTGCAGAGCCTCTTCGCCAAACGCATCTCCCATGATGATCAGACAATCGGGGGGTTGATTGTGCAGCCGGGCCAGCCCTCGCGACAGGTCCGAAAGCACCAGCACCCGATAACCATGCTTGCCAAAGTAGTCCCGCAGCAGATCCTGCTGTTTGGGCCGGTCGTCGAGACACATCACGGTCCGCAGGGCCACCCCGGGCGTTGTCTGTGCCGCCGCGGAATCGCCCAGGGCGGGTTCCGCCCCTGTTCCCCCCTCACCCGTCCGACCCAGGTCGAACAGCGCCTGGCGCAGGTCGCGAATTGCCTCGGTGGGTGTCTGGTACCGCAGGTGGGGATTGAGTTGCATCAACCGGTCGACAATGCTCGCCACCGCGCGCGGCAGGGCGGGGTCGACCTGTCGGACCGGCGGAATGTTCATGTATCGGCTGAACTGGCTGCGCTCATTGCGGTCGCGCGTTCGGGCCAGCGGCGGAGTTCCCGTCAGCAACTCGTAGAAGATTGTTCCCAGGAAGTACAGGTCGCTGCGGGGATCATCGCGGGGGGCCCCGGTGTTCTTTTCAAGGGTCGCGTATTCGAGGGCCCGGGCCGCACTCTCGGTCTCCCCCCCATCGGCACTGATGCTGGCCAGACCGAAGTCGGCCAGCTTGGCCACTCCCGTGCTGCTCATCAGCACGTTGGTCATCTTGAGATCGCGGTGCGTCGCCCCCTTGGTCAGGGCGTATTCCAACCCCTCGGCGATGTCGAGCACGCACTTCACCGCGTCGAGTGGCGAGAGTTTTTTGCGGATCTGGATGAAGTCGCGCAGGTTGCCCCCCTCGACAAACTCCATCGCGATGTAGTGCGTGCCGTGGTCCTGTGCCACGTCAAAGATGGGAACGATGTTCTGGTGCCGCAGGGACCGGCCCAGCTCGGCTTCCCGGCGGAACTCAGTCACCGCCTCGCGGTCGCCGTTGTACCGTTGCCGCAGCACCTTCAACCCCACCATCTTGCCGGTGCGGGTGTCGCACGCGCGATAGACCCGGGCGAAACTTCCCGAGGCATTCTGGTAGAGCAGGCGGAATGGACCAAGCACCAGGTCTACGAGTTCCCCCTTGCGGATCTTCTGGCTCTGCAAGGAAGTGAGCGCCCCCTTCGACTCGAACCACGAGATCACCGCCTCGAGGTCCCGTCCCCGGGTCCCCAGGTCCGCCTGGCACTGATCCACCAGGTTCTGGGAAACCAACTGGTGGCGCACCAACTGTCGGTACAGGTCGTCAACAGGTGAGGGGGGCATCGCGAAATCGACCCACCACGGGGGCCGGCCGGGAGTCTGCAGGCGTTGAAGGTTGTCCAGATCCTCTCTGAACGAGCAGTCTAACGTGAAGAGGTGGGGGTGCGAAACAGTCCCCCGTGGC
>JBKCTR010000038.1:0-8128 GCA_046318755.1 Planctomycetaceae bacterium | reverse complement strand
CCCCCACCACCGCGCTCTACACCTCGCCCTGCGGCGGAAGCGTCCGATGGCCCCCAGCGCCTGCCAACACCCGACCCCCGAAGGGACCTGACCCTCCCGTCCGCGCGGCTCTTGGTTGGGAATATGGATCGTTCCAGTAATCCGAGGTGCCCTCGGGGAGCGACTCACCACGGCGGAGCGACTCACTGCAGGCCCCGTGATCTCTGCGCAAGCCCGTGCCAAAAGGTCCAGATCGCGCCGGTGTTCCGTCCTCGATTGGTTCGGTTTGGAGCGGTCAGCGTTCGAGCGAAAGACTCTGGTGACTGATCTGCTGTGGCCCCTGCGGGGTAACGACGAAGTTGTGCTCGAACCGCATCCCCCCCACACCGGAGATGTAGAGTCCCGGTTCGAGAGTCACCACGTCTCCCGCCTGCAGGATCTCGTCACTTTTCGGGACGAAATACGGAGGCTCGGGATGCCCCAGCCCAATCCCATGTCCCGCGTGATGGGGGAAGTGCTGGGCCAACCCTGCGGACTCCAACGGGGCCCGGCAGGCCGCATAGACCTCGCGTCCTGACCGGCCAGGCAGCAGGGTGCGGGCGGCCGCGTCCATCGCCGCCAGACAGGCGGCGTGCATCTCACGTTGCTTGGGGGTTGGCGTTCCGTCGCACACGAAGGTCGTGCAGAAGTCTCCCCGATAACCGTTGATCACCACCGAGTAATCGAGCAGCACCAGCTCGCCCGACTGCAGCGCCCGATTGGTGGCGGGGCCTCCCCCCGCCTCAGCCCCCGGACCACTCACGAAATCGCCATACACCTGCACGGCTCGTTCCGCCGTCTCGCCGGCGACGCGCTGCACCAGGCGTTGCAGATCGAGCCCGGTGAGACCAGGACGTGCCTCCCGGCGGGCGGCGGACACTGCCGCCTCGGCAACCCGCAGGCACTCGCGGATCTGTGCCTGTTCATCGGCGTGCTTGTTCCGGCGCAGCACCCGCAGTTCGGGATCGAGATCGTGCAGCCGCAGGCCCGGTTGCCGCTGGAGAAGTTCCTCCAGCATCCCCCAGGGAACCTGAGACCGCTCAACGGCCAACCCGGATGTCGAGTGCGACTTCAGCCACTGGGCCGTCGCCTGGATCAGCAGTCCGCCACGGTGGGGAGCCGCCTCGACACACCGGTACCACAGCGGTTCGATCCGTTCGGTCACAAAGGCGGCGCGAGAAAACGGCTCCTGGACATTGTCGGCCACCAGAATCGCCTCCCCCTGGCGAGTCAGCAGCAGGGCCGCTGCCGACTCCTGCGAGTTGAAGACCGTGGCCGACGCCTCGAAGCCGGCGAAATACATCAGGTGGTGACGGGCCGTGATCAGCGCGGTGTCGATGGTGGCCGGCAGCCGTTGCCACAGTGCGGCGCGACGCGCGAGGCAGCCTTGTTCGGTGATCATGATGAGACCGCGGGGGAGTAGAAATCGTCAGGGACGTGGTTGGAGGGCAAATCCAGGCCGCAGTGTATTCCCGGTGTCTTCGGGGAACCATGCAATCGCCACGCTGGTCAGCACCCGGCGGCACTGGCGGTTGGTGTCGGGGAGCACCTGGGGGCGGCGGATCCCTCGGGGGCCTCGAGGAAGCTGCGACACAACTCGCTGTACTTGCCACCGTGGGCCAGCAGCTCGTCATGCGTCCCCTGCTCGACCAGGCGGCCCTGGTCGAGCACCAGCACGACGTCGGCGTGGCGGATGGTCGACAGGCGATGGGCCACCACAAAGCTGGTGCGACCGGCGAGCAACCGGGTCAGCGCCCGCTGGATCCGCAATTCGGTCAGGGTGTCGATGGCACTGGTCGCCTCGTCGAGAATGAGGATCCGCGGATTGGCCAACATCGCCCGCGTGAAGCAGACCAGTTGGCGCTGCCCCAGAGACAGCTTGGCTCCCCGTTCTCCGACCACGGTGTCGAGCCCGTCCGAAAGTTTTTCAAAC
Source organism: Planctomycetaceae bacterium (assembly GCA_046318755.1). GTDB lineage: Bacteria > Planctomycetota > Planctomycetia > Planctomycetales > Planctomycetaceae > UBA10511. The sequence continues at coordinate 6,177 of JBKCTR010000038.1, read as the reverse complement.
AAGTCGAGGCAGTCGAGTTGGCGGGCCGCCTCGGCAATCTCGGCATCGGTCGATTCGGGGCGTCCCACCCGGATGTTCTCGCGGACCGTGCCGGTGAACAGAAAATTCTGCTGCAGCACCAATCCCATCTGGTGATGGAGGGAATCGCCGGTGACCTCGCGCAGGTCGTGGCCGTCGATCAGTACCCGCCCCTCCTGGGCCAGGTAGAACCGTGCCAGCAGGCTGATGATGGTGGTCTTGCCCGACCCCGTATGCCCCACCAGTGCCACTGTCTGACCGGGGGCAATCTGAAAGTCCACCGCGTGCAGCACGGGCCGTCCCGGCTGATACGCAAACGTGACCCGTTCGAAAGTCACTTCCCCCCGCGCCTCGGGGAGCGGCCGGGCCGTTTCGCTGTCGGTCCAGTCAGGTGGAGTGTCGATCAGTTGGAACACCCGCTCGGCTCCGGCCATCGCGGTCAGCGCCTGGTTGTACTGGTTCCCCAACATCTGGATCGGGCTGAAGAAGATGTTGGCCAGGAAGAAGAACTGGATCAGGTCGCCGGGGGCCATGCCTGGCTCGGCATACAGCACACGGTAGCCCCCGATCAGCAGCAGGGCGGCGATGAACAGTTGGGCGTTGGTCTCGAGCAGGGGGAGGAAAATTCCCGCCGTGCGCTGGGCCGACATGTTGTAGCGGGCGTGGTCGCGCAACAGATCGCCAAACAGCGTGGCGTTCAATTCCTGTCGTACAAATCCCTGAGTCACGCGGATCCCCGTGACCGACTCGGCCAGGGTCCCCGTGATGCGGCTGAAGCTTTCTTGAATTGCGCGGTAGGCCCGGCTCAGCCGTTTGCGAAAGTACCGATTCAGGCCCCACATGATCGGCGTCATGGCCAGCACAACCAGGAACATCACACGGTCGTAGTACAGCATCAGGGCGGCCGAGACGAGCATCTGTCCCGCCCCCACGAGGGTGACGAACAGCACATCCTGAACTCCCACCCGCATCGCCTCGCAGTCCGAGGTCACCCGGCTGATGATCCGCCCGATTTTGGTGCGGTTGTACCAACCCATGGGCATGGCCTGCAGATGCCGGAAGATTTCCTGCTGCAGGTCATGGACAATCGCCTCACCCAGTTCCAGTGCCAGCCGCTGCCGAAAATGGAAGTTGAAGTTGGTCCAGGCGGCCAACAGCAGCAAACCGAGTGCTCCCAGCACGATCTGAGGAAACGGGGCACCCTTGGCAATCGGGCCATTGATGACCGCGCCAATGGTCCAGGCCACCAGGGGGAGCTGGATCGCCCGCAGAAACACCGTCAGCAACAGCCAGTTCCGCTTGCGGGCATGCGGTTGTGTGTACCGCAGCAACCGGCGGATCAGTCCGAAGTCGAGAGGCCGTTCGCGAGCCTCCTTTTCGGGGTCACGCTGGATGTTGGTGAGAGAAACACCACGACCTCCAGGGTCGGCGACAGGGGGGGCGGCAGGCATGGACCGAACAGGGGCTCTGGATTGGCCGGGAATCCGATCCCAGCCGCGTCCGTCGAGTGTAACGATCGCGTGGTGCGACGCAATGCGCGGGGGGGAACCCGCAGCGTGCTGAAGAACTCGGTCGGGCCGGAAGAACTCCCGGAAGAACTCCCGGAAGAACTCCCGGAAGAACTCCCGGCAGAACTCCCGGCAGAACTCCCGGCAGAACTCCCGGAATGAAGCTCTCGCAACGGGGCGATCAACTGCCCTGCGGTGGCTCGGACGCCTGGTTCTGTCCCGAAAGCAGCGGCCCGGTCGTCGACCACCGCAGAAAGATCTGCATCAGCGAATCGCAGCCACTCCGCTCCCGCAACTCGGCCAGAGTCCCTTCGGCAACCAGGCGACCCCGGTGCATCAGGCCAAACCGGCTGCAGAGCCGTTCCGCCTCATCGAGATGGTGGGTGCACAGGATGACCGACTTCCCCTGCGTCTTCAGCAGTTCGATGAACTCGATGATCACTTGGGTCCCCAGCACATCGAGACCCAGAGTGGGCTCATCGAGCAGCATCACGGGGGGTTGGTGGATCAGCGAGCGGGCCAGGTTGACCCGCTGTTTCTGCCCGGTGCTCAAATTCGAGCAGTAGCGGTTCAGCAGCTCTTCCAGACCCAACAGCTCGGCCAGGCGGGTCAGTTCGGTCTGGGCCTGCAGGGGCGGCACCCGGTACAGGTCGGCGAAGAACAACAGCATCTCACGCACGGTGAGGTGCTGATACAGACCCGTCCCCGCCGAGACCACCCCCACCCGCCGCTTGACCTCGTCGGGATCCTCCATGGAGCGGTAACCCGCAATGCTCGCATAGCCCGATGTGGGGCTCAGCAGGCCCAGCAGCATCCGCAGCGTGGTGGTCTTGCCCGCGCCGTTCGGCCCCAGCAGACCATACACCTCCCCCGGTTCGACGGTGAACGTGACTCCGTCCACCGCCCGAAGGATCGTGCCACCCGGCAAGGGATATTCCTTGGTCAGCTCGCGGACGGAGATCATGCAACCGATTCCGGGATCGACCGGGGAAGTGGGGAGAATCTACCGGGGAATTGTACCCAGCGATTCCAGAAATCCCTCGAGTTGCCGGGCTCGAACCGGGTGCTGCAGCTTGCGGACCGCCTTGGCTTCGATCTGCCGCACACGTTCCCGGGTGACCTGGAAGATCCGCCCCACCTCCTCCAGCGTGTAGGTGTAGCCATCTCCCAGACCATACCGCAACTTGATGATCTCGCGCTCGCGGTACGTCAGCGTCTTGAGGACGAAATCGATCTTCTCCCGCAGCATCTCGCGGGCCGCCACCTGCGTGGGGCCACTCTCCGACGGATCCTCAATGAAGTCGCCAAAGTAGCTGTCTTCGCCGTCGCCAATCGGTCGGTCGAGGCTGATCGGCTGCCGGGCGATCCGCATCACCCGACGGGTCTCCTCCAGGGGGATCTGGGCGAAGGTCGCCATTTCTTCGAGGGTCGGTTCCCGGCCGTTCTGCTGTTCCAGCAGCTTGCTCGCGCGGCGCAACCGCGTCACCTGCTCGATCATGTGCACGGGGATGCGAATCGTGCGTGCCTGATCGGCGATGGCCCGGGTAATGGCCTGCCGAATCCACCAGGTGGCGTAGGTCGAGAACTTGTATCCCCGCCGATACTCGTACTTCTCGACCGCCCGCATCAGGCCGGTGTTCCCCTCCTGGATCAGGTCGAGGAAGCTCATGCCTCGGTTGCGGTATTTCTTGGCGATCGAGACCACCAGCCGCAGGTTCCCCCCCGAGAGGTCGCGCATCGCCTGCTCGTGCTCCGCCTGACGCTGCTGGACCACCTGCAGCCGCCGTCGCAGCCCCGCGGGAGATTCCTGCGCAATGCGAACGAGGTCGTTCAGCTCGCGCTGCAGGTTGGTGCGGTGTTCCTTTCCTGCGGGGCTGTCCGAGGCCTGGTCAATCAACCGCTCGAGGTCGGCCATCCGGTCGCAGATCTGCCGCAGTTTGGCCAATCCGGGCAGCAGCCGGGTCGTCCGCAGGCTCAATTCCTCGATCAGGGTCACCATCTTGCTGCGCCGCCCCGCCAAAGACCGGGCAATGCTGTCGGCCTGCGAGGCCGAGATCTCGGGATGATGCAACTGCTGGAAGTCGCCCGTGTTGTGCCGCCGAAGTTCCTGCAGAGTCTTCAGGTTCAGAGGCAAACGCCGGGTGATTTGCTCTTTCTCCAACCCTTCAGTCAGGGCGATCTTGATGGTGCGGTCGAAGGGAAGTTCGCCCGAGAGCACCTTTTCCAGATTGTCGATGGCCCATTGGATCATGAATTCACTCAACAGCAGCTCCCGCCGGAACTGCCGCCGCGTGATCTCAATCTTCTTCGCGAGGGAGATCTCCTGCCGCCGGGTGAGCAAAGGAATCTCCCCCATCTGGGCCAGATAGACCCGCACGGGGTCGTCCATCCGGCGCGAGCCCTCCAGCTTGAGGTCGACCGTCGCCTTGGCCCGTTGCCGGGGCTTCTTCACGGGGGGAGCCGAGGGAAGATCGGCTTCGACCCGAATCTCCAACCCCAGTTCCTGGAGAGAGCTGAGGAGATTGTCGAGTTTCTCGGGATTGACCGCCTCGTCAGGCAGGTAGTCGTTCACCTGCGCGAACGTCAGGAAGCCCTGCTCCTTGCCCATCTCGACGAGCGACTTCAGGTGATCATCAAACGTATGCATCAGTGGTCTCTCCCGGGTGGGCCATCCCAGAGGGACGGCGGGCGCGTGACGCGTGCAGCCTCATCGCACGGCGCAGGCGTTCTTTCGCCATTTCATCAAGTGTCTCTGGAGTCGCGGGTCCCGGAACCGTTCCGATCGGTTCCTCCGCCAACTCGTGCACAGGTTCTGTCGAATGCATTTCCAATTCACGTTTTCGACGGTAGTAGTCCAGCAGGTGGCCCAGCAGTTCGGGACGGGGGGCAGCCTGCCGGGCCCGTTCATCCACTTCCACCGCCAAACGCGACAACGATAGATCTTCAATCTGCAAAGACACCCGTTCGAACGATGGCGACTCCCCCCGCGCCAGTGTCAGCAGACACAATTCGTACAACCGGCGCAGTCCCCCATGCTGAAACTCGGCCGGAGAAACGGCTCGAGCCGCCTGATTGGCCTGTTCCGGATGGGCAAACACCGCCAGCAGCAGGTCCAGTTCCGCCTGTTCGTCCCGCGACGGGAATTTCGGCAGCGGGGGGATGGAGGGTGACGTGGAGGCTGCGGGCGAGCTCACAACCGACGGTCGGTTCGCCGCCGGTCCCTCCAGGGACCTCCCCGATTCTCCCCGCAGCGACTTGGCCTGCCGCAGATCCCGCAGCCGGTCCCGAATGAATGCCTCTCCCACCTTCAGCCGTTGCGCCAGTCGCCCCAAAATGATCTGTTCCCGCTCACGCCATTTCGCAGCCAAGCCCGCCCCTTCCGCCGCCGGAACTTCCAGCAGAATCTCCAGCATCTCCTGCAAAATACGGTGACGGCTGTCGATCGAGTCGAGTCCATACCGCTCGACCACCAGCCGGTATTTGTACTCCCACGCCTCGACCGACTGGGTCAACAGGGTTCGCAGCGCGTCGGCCCCCTGGGCCATCAGATAGTCGGCCGGGTCTTGCCCTCCCGGCAAAGTCAACGTTCGCAGGTCGATTTCCTGCGAGAGAAACTTCACCAGGGCTCGCTCGGTCGCCTTCTGCCCCGCCACATCCCCATCAAACAGCAAGATCACCCGCCGGGCAAACCGCTTCAACAGTGAGACATGGTTGTCGTTGAGGGCCGTTCCCAGTGTCCCCACCACGTTCTTCAGACCAAACTGGTGGGCCATGATGCAGTCGGTGTAGCCCTCGGTCACAACCACCGTGTCCGACTTGCTGATCGTCTCGCGGGCCTCATCCAGCCCATAAACCAGCTTGCTCTTCAGGAATAGCGGGTATTCGTCGGTGTTCAGGTACTTCGGCCCGTCGGCGTACCGGCTGTCGGGCAAGACCCGCCCCCCAAACGCCACTGGCCGTCTCTGGGCATCCCGAATGGGAAACAACACGCGGTCCACGAAACAGTCGTACCAGCCTCCGCGGCCCTCCCGTTCCTTCACCAGCTTCACGCCCGCCAGGTCGGCAATCGTGTACTTCCCCCGCGCCCGGGCTATCAGCCATTCCCACTCATCCGGATGGTAGCCCAGCCGAAACCGCACCATCGACTCGTCGCTGATCCCCCGGTCACGCAGGTACTTCCGCGCCCGCAGTGCCGTTGGCGATTCCAACAGGAACTCATGAAACTGCTGCTCGGCCCAGGCGACCACCTGGTACATCTTCTGCTTGGCGTCGACCGTCGGGCCCGTGGGCCCCGGCCGCAGTTGCTAGGGCATCTCCAGCCCCGCCCGGTTCGCCAGCAACTCGAGCGCCTCGCGAAACTCCACCCGGTCCCGCAACATCACAAAGCTGAAACAGTCCCCCCCGCGTCACACACCCAGCAGCGGAAACTCTGCCGGTCGGTATAGACGTGCATCGACGGGTTGTGGTCGTCATGAAACCGACACAGACCCACATAGTCGCGCCCCCCCCTCTGGGGGCGCAGGGCGACACTCTCCCCCACCAGGGCCAACAAAGCGGTGCGGCTGCGCACCTGCTCTTTGAAATCGTCGTTCAAAAGACGATTCACAATCAGCTCCCATCACCTGCGGGAAGGCCATGCCCGATGCAGAAG
>JBKCTR010000037.1:0-8300 GCA_046318755.1 Planctomycetaceae bacterium | reverse complement strand
CTATAGCGACATGTACAAGCTGGAGTTCGCCAATCCGAAGTTCGGCATGTTCCGCAAGGTATTGGCGAAGGTCTTGGCGGAGGATTTCGTCGTCGGGCGCGGCTGGAGTGAGACGCAGGCGGTTGGCTTGGGGCGAACCATTCTGTGCGACAACACCGAGCGGATCTTTCCCAAGCGTTGAACGGGTGGGGCGCAGGGACTTCCCCGGGGGAAGAGGCCGTCGCTGCCCGGCCGAGTGGGACTGGGACCGAGTGGGACTCGATCTGCAACAACTCGGGAGTGGGAGGGTGGCTGAGGGATTGAATGGTGAGGCGGGGAGACAGGGTGGCGAATTGCCGAAAGGGTGGGTCCCGCAAGAGAAGAGGCAGGAACAACGAAACCGGGTGGGGAGACAAGATCCATGACAACTCCGAGTCTGGCCCAAATCATCATTCTCAATTCGGGCAAATCGCTGAAGTACGATCTCCGTCAGGAAGAGGTCGTGCTGGGGCGGGCGAAAACCTGTGATATTCCCATCGATTCGAACATGGTCTCATCGCATCATGCGCGGATTCTGCGACAGGGAGCGCGGCATTTCATTGAAGATCTTCAGAGCACCAACCACACCTTTGTGAATGGTCGGCGGATTTCCGGGCCGGTCGAGTTGAAACACGACGATCGCATCAAGCTGGGCCCCATCCTGATCCGGTACTGTGAGATGGCCGAAGAGTCGCGGCCACCGTTGCGTGATGCACAGACCGACTTAACGCCCCGACTGAGTGTCAACATCACCGATGACGGCCAGTCGAGCAGCGTGGTGCGAGCCACGCTCGATTCCACGTCGAGCTGGTTTGGCGCCATCAAGGCCAAACCCGAGGAGAAGTTGAACGCGATGATCCAGATCAGCCAGGCGCTGGCTGGGACGGTGGAACTCGAACAGATTCTGCCCCAGATCATGGATTGCCTGTTCACGATCTTTCCGCCGGTTGACCGGGGGGTGATTCTGCTGAAGGATGAGACCACCGGGCAGATGATTCCCCGCGTGATCCGGCACCGCGAACCGGGAAAGGACGAAAGCGTGGTGCTGAGCCGCACCATCGTGAACACAGTGCTCGAGAAGCGGCAGGGGATCCTCTCGATGGATGGACTGGGCCCCCTCAACTCCACCGAATCGCTGGTCAACTTCCAGCTTCGATCGATGATGTGCATGCCCTTGCTGGGGCTCGCCGGAGACCCCATCGGCCTGATCCACCTCGACACCAAACCCCACATTGACAAGCGGACACACCAGCCATCACAGCCTCCCAAAAGGGCGTTCAACCAGGACGATCTCGAGCTGCTGGCCACCATCGCCCGCCAGGCCTCGCTCTTTTACGCCAATGCCCGGCTGTTCGCGTCTTACATGGAAAGGAAAAAACTCGAATCCGAGATGCAGACCGCCGCCGAGGTGCAGCGCGCGCTGTTGCCAGGGCAGCTGCCCCAGGTTGCGGGATACCAGTTCTTCGCAGCGTACGAATCGGCCCAGGCGGTCGGGGGAGACTACTACGACTGCCGGGTAATGAACGACTCGCGGGTCTGGATTGCGTTCGGAGATGTGGCGGGAAAGGGTGTGGCCGCTTCGCTGATCATGTCGCGGCTTTCGAGCGTCGTACAAAGCACCTTGGAATTTGTCCCCGAAGTGAGCGAGGCTCTGCGACGGATCAACACCCAGATGGCGGTCAACATGATCGAGGGGCGGTTCGTGACACTCATCCTGGCCAATCTCGATCTGGCGACCCACGAATTGACGATCGTGAGCGGCGGGCACATGTCTCCCCTGATCCGGCGGAGCGATGGCACCATCGAGGAACTGGCCGAGACGGTGGTCGGCCTCCCCGTGGGCATCGTCGACGAGCTGGAATTCGAAACGGTACGCCGTGTTCTGGAGCCCGGCGAGACGATCGTGATCTACACCGATGGAATCAGCGAAGCACACACTTCGCAAGACCAGCAGTATGGAATGGACAGGCTGCGCGACGTTGTGCGCCGCACCCCCTCCACGCCGAGCGTGCTGGGGAAGGCCATTCTGGACGAAGTGCACCAGCACGCCGCTGGCAGCCCCCCCCATGACGACATCACCCTCATGGTGTTTGGCCGCGATCCCATTCCTCCCGGGTCCGCGCCTCCAATCCCGTGATTCCCCACGTCCGGCCTCGCGTCGCCTCCGATCGGCGACCTCTTCCCGACCGCCTCCATGTCGTCTGATCACTGTCCGCCATTTGAAGCCGATCTCACCGTCGAGAACTATCTGCACGGGGTGCGGATCGACTCGTTCCTGGTTCGGCACTTTCGCAACTACACCCCCTACCGCATGCAACGGCTGGTGCGGGCCGGCCAGGTCCGCATCGAGGGAGTGCCCGCGGAGTCGAACTCCCGGGTGTACCGGGGCCAGACCGTTCGGGTGCGGCTGCTCGAACCTCCCGACCATCTGCTGCCGGCCGAGCCGCGGGAGCTCGAAATCCTCTATGAAGACCAGTGGCTGGTGGTGGTCAACAAACCAGCCGACCTGGTGGTGCATCCCTGTGGCAACTTTTCGACCGGGTCGCTGGCGAATGCATTGCAGGCGCACTTCGACCGCCAAACCCAGTTGCCGGGTTTGATTCGGCCGGGCATCGTGCACCGTCTCGATCGGCTGACCAGCGGGGTGATGGTCTGCCCGAAAGACCACCTGGCACACCGCCACTTGGGCATCAGTTGGGAACAGGGGCGGGTGTCGAAGGCGTATCTCGCGCTGGTTTACGGCGAGCCTGAGGCGGAAACGGGAGAGGTCGCCACGCCGATTGGCCAATGGCCCGGTGGGGGAACCATCCGCATGTCGATCTCAACCGACGCGATCGATCCGCGTCCCTCCCGCACGAAATATGAAGTGGTCGAGCGATTTCCGGGGTTTTCCCTGGTCCGGGCGCGGCCCCTCACGGGCCGCCTGCACCAGATTCGGGTTCACCTGGCTTCGATCGGGCATCCCCTGCTCGCCGACGAGTTCTACGGCCCGGCCGCGGTGTTTCGTCAGTCCGATCTCGCCCATCGCGTTTCCCGACTGCCGAGCCCATTCTTCGGAGAGGGGACCTGTCTCCCCCGGACGGGCCAGGCGCTGCTGGCCCGCCAACAGGAGGACGAGGCGGATCTTGATGAGGAATCCGCCTGCCGCGTGACGGAACCCGATGACCCCCGGAATCCCGTGCTGCTGGACCGCCAGGCACTGCATGCCGAACGGCTGCAGTTTCTGCATCCCATCACCCGCGACGCAATGCAGTTCCACGCCCCCCTCCCGTCCGACCTCGCCCGGGTGCTGCAGGCTCTTCGCACGGAACGGGATCGCTCCGGCTCAGGCCCACAGAACCCCGGTTGAGTGCGCCCGATCCGGGGTTGAACCGACCGGTGATGAACGTGGCCGCAGAAATCACCGGTCGGTTTGGGTCACTCCTCAGACACTCCCCAGAACGCTCCACCAGGGAAACGCCGGGGATCCCGGTTCAGGGCAGCTTCCCTGTGGCCACTGGTCACGGCGAGGCGGACACGGGGTTTGGTCTCTGGGCAATCCCTCCCCGTCCCAGCAGGCACCAGACCAGATCGCGCGGAGCAGTGGGCTTCTCGGCCAGTTCCCGCGGATGACCAACCACATCTCCCAACCCGACCACGCTTCGGCTCCAGGTCTGCAACTGCTCATCACACCAGAGTCGGCCGCGCTCATCGAGACGCACACCGAGTTCCTCGAGCCCCAGGCCCGTGGTCTGACCTCGGCGTTCGGTGGTGACCAGCACCCGCTCGGCAGTCAAACGCTCTCCCGAGAGTAGCTCGACCGAGACCGAGCCCTCCGAATTCTCGACCGCCGTGGTGACCTCGGATTGCAGCAGCAGGCGCACTCCCAGCCGCTGAAGGTGCCGCACAATGGTGGCTGCCGTCATCCCATCCCCCAGGGCCAACCGCACATTCCGGTCGATGAGGGTCACCCGCGAACCCAACAGGCTGAACAGAAAGGCGGCCTCGAGGCCCGTCGCCCCCCCCCCCACAATCAAGAGGGAACGCGGAATCTGTTCGAGCCGGCGAAGATCGTCGACCGCCAGCACAGCGCGGCCCCAAGAGCTGGCCCACGGGGGCATGTCGGTTTGGGTCCCGGTCGCCACGACCAGCCGCGAACCGCACAGGGTCAACTCCCGTCCCAAGGTACGCAGCGACAATTCACCCTCGGTCAAGAAGCGGACCTGCCCCTCGAAAACCTGCACCTGCAACCGATCGAGTCGCTGCTGGATGACCCGGTGGGCCAGGAAATCCCGCTCGATCACCTCTTCGGTCAGCGCGGCGGGACTGGGCAGCCCGGAAGAAAAACGTTGTCGGGGGGTGTCGGGCGACACCTGCCGCGTGCAACTGGCGATCGCGTCGCGCAGTCGACGCAGCCACTCGGCCGCGCCTCCCGGCGCGGACCATCCCGGAAACCAGGGATGGACCAAGGCGACACTGGCCCCCAGGCGGCCAGCGGCCACGGCGGCATCGCGGGCCTCGGTGGTGGCCCCCACAACAATCAGGTCGAACATGATGGCTAGGCAAGTGGTTGGTTCGGTTGAAGTTCGCGGACCACTCCCTGCCCGCCGCAGGTTTTCCCTAACCCCTACAGATTCTCTGTGGATATCGATCGGTCAGCCGATTGGGCAGGAGGCGAAAACCTGACCGAACAGGCAATTCCCCCGGTCTCCCAGTGAGATTGCCGATGGTGCGGATTCTACCGGTCCGTCACCGCACGCCCCGGCCCCGATCCAGAGCGCCACGACACGCCCCCCGGTGAGAGGACTGGGGGTGTGAATCGCGGATCGGGATCAGCTGCGGGCCGGTTTCCGGTTGGCGGGGAACGTTGCCTCGGCGGCCCAAAACTCAGCCGCTTGGCCAGGTGGGAAAGGACTGGTCTTTTCCTCCCGGGAGGGTTGGTCTAGGCTTCTCTGGTGCTGTTTCCGATCCCCCGACGGGTCTGTCCATGAATTCCGCGAACTCCTCCCCAGCCTGCCAGCCTCCGGTGGTGTTCTTCGATGGCGTCTGCGGTCTGTGCGATCGGTCGATCAATTTCTTGCGGGGGCACGATCGGGCGCAACGACTGAAGTTCGCCCCGTTGCAGGGGACGACCGCCGCACAGACGCTTCCGGGCGGAGCCCGGCTGAATCCCGAGTCGGTCGTGCTGTGGGATGGTGACGGGTTGTACGAAAAGTCGGATGCTGTCTGGCGGATCCTCTGCACCCTGCCTTTTCCGTGGCCCCTCTGCGGATGGGCGCTCCGCCTCGTCCCCCGCTTCCTGAGGAACTGGGGTTACGACATGGTGGCCCGAAGTCGATACCGGTGGTTTGGAAGGTCTGAGTCGTGCCGGCTTCCATCGCCCGAGGAACGGGCTCTGTTTCTTCCCTGACGAACGAGGGCTGGGATGTGGATTCGCGTGTTTTTGACGGTGGTGGGGGGAACCTACGTGGCCTTGGGGGCGTGGTGCCTTGCTCGTCCCGAGCAGACCGCCCGTTCGCTGGGCTTTGAGTTGCTCCCCGGGGCCGGTGTCTCGGAATACATGGTGGTTTATGGGGGGTTGGAACTGGCCCTGGGTCTGCTGTTCCTCCAGCCGCTGCTGAGACCCGAGCGGCTCCCGGCGATGCTGGAGGCGTGTTTTCTGATCCATCTGTGCCTCGTTGTGGTCCGCTCCTGGACCCTGCTGACAATTCCCGGGATTGCCAGTTTCACCAAGTCTCTGGCCATGGGAGAATGGATGATTCTGATTCTCTCGGCAGCCTGCCTCTGGTCGGCGCGGTCGCTCACCTCGGGGACTTCGCCTGTCGTCGGCCCCTGAGATCGCCCGTCCGCGATCGCCTTCTTTCTTTCCGCAGTTTCCATGGATCGCGACGAACAACTCGCGGAGCTCATCAACAGCCTGTTGACTCAGGCACGGCGGGGGGAGACCCCCGACCTGGAGGGGGCAGCCGCACGCCATCCGCAGCTGGCTCAAGAACTGCGCGAGATGTGGCCCATGGCGGAACTGGCCGAATGTCTCGCCCCCCAGACACGGACCGGGGTGACCGTCGCGGCCGACGCGGGCGTGCCGAGCGACGCGGCCCTGTCCAACGCAGCCCTGACGAACGCGGACCTGCACGACGCGGTCCCGGAGGAGGGGCGGAAGTTTGGTGACTATGTCTTGCTCGACCAATTGGGAGAGGGGGGCATGGGGGTGGTTTACAGAGCCCGCCACCGCACCCTGGGACGGATCGTGGCCCTGAAGATGATCCGTCGCGGGACGCTGGCCACCTCCCATGACCTCGCCCGCTTTCGAGCCGAGGCCCTCGCCAGCGCCCACCTCGACCACCCCCAGGTCATCCCCATCTATGAAGTCGGTGAGGTCGAGGGCCAGCCGTACTTCACCATGAAGTGTGTTCCTGGCTGCACCCTGTCGTCACGGCTGGCGGACGGACCGCTGACAGCCCGGCTGGCGGCTCGGCTGATCCTCGAAGTCTCACGGGCGATCGCTTACACCCACGCCCAGGGAATCGTCCACCGCGATCTCAAGCCTTCGAATATTCTGATTGACGAGGCGGGCCGGGCGCACGTGGGCGACTTCGGCCTCGCCAAGCGCGTGGCCATTCGCCGCCCCACGCGCGAGTCGGACTCCGAACGCGATGCCACGACCACGCCCACGCCGGACACTTATTCGCGACAACGGCTCGAACGGTTGCTGCCCGACGGCGCCTGGCAGTCCGATGGCTCCGAGATTCTCACCCACACGGGTGTGATCATGGGAACCCCCAGCTACATGTCTCCCGAGCAGGCGACCGGACGCAACGCCACGGTCGGCCCTCAGAGTGACATCTACAGCCTGGGGGCCCTGCTCTACCAATGCCTGACCGGACGCCCCCCCTTTCAGGCGGCGTCTCCCGTCGATCTGCTGCTGCAGGTCCTCGAGCAGGAACCGGTGGCACCGCGCGTGCTCAACCCCGCCGCCGACGCCGAACTCGAGATGATTGCCCTGAAATGCCTCCAAAAGCCTCCGGAACTGCGTTACGACACCGCCGATGATCTGGCCGACGACCTCCAGGCTTGGCTCTCCAATGAGCCCATCTCGGCCCGCTCGACCACGATCCTGCAGTTGATCAACCGGCTGTTCCGGGAGACACACCATGCCGTGGTGCTCGAAGAATGGGGCCTCCTCTGGATGCTCCACAGTCTGGTGCTGCTGATGCTCTGCACGGTCACCAATTGGTTTCAATGGCGGCACATCGAATCGCGGCTTCCCTACTTGGGATTGTGGGTGCTGGGACTGGGAGCCTGGGCGCTGATCTTCTGGTCGCTGCGGCGCAAGGCCGGCCCCATTACCTTTGTGGAACGGCAAATCGCGCATATCTGGGGGGCCAGCATGCTCGCCAGTTCGCTCCTGTTCGCGGTGGAGACATTGCTGGGAATGCCCGTGCTGAATCTGTCCCCCGCACTGCCCCTGTTCGGGGCGACGGTGTTTATGGTCAAGGCGGGAACCCTCTCGGGACAGTTTTACCTGCAGGCGATCGCCCTGTTCGGCACCGCTCTATTGATGGCCGAGATTCGCCAGGTCGGTCTGCCAGATTTTGGGCTTTCGATCTATGGCGTCGTCTCTGCCCTCTGCTTTTTCATCCCGGGCTGGAAATACTGGCGACAAGCCCAGGGGAACGCGCGACTCAAATCGGGAGTGGAAGCCGAGACCGAGTCGAACCGGAGCGAGTCGAACCGGGGCGAGTCGAGCCGGGGCCGCTCATCGCAAACCCGGGGTGTCAGCTCTACGCCTTCCGTCTGGATAGGGACCAGCTCGACATCGCGCTCCAATCCAGAGACTGCCTCAAAAGCAAATCAGCCGGGCAGTGCGGAGGAAACGCACGCCCGGCTGATCAAATCTCAGTGAAACGAGCAGCAGTCAACTACGCCCGACGGCCACAGCGCGAATGTACTCGCGATTGAGACGGGCGATGTTCTCGACCGAAATCCCCACGGGGCAGGCGGCCTCGCATTCGTTGGTGTTGGTGCAGCCACCAAATCCCTCGGCATCCATCTGGGCCACCATCGATTGGACCCGCATGGTCCGCTCGGGCTGACCCTGGGGCAACAACGCCATCTGCGACACTTTGGCCGAGACAAACAGCATGGCCGAGGCATTCTTGCAGGCGGCGACACAGGCCCCACAACCGATGCAGGTGGCTGCCTCAAACGCCTTGTCGGCATTTTCCTTGGGGATCAGAATGGCATTTCCGTCCGGGGCATTTCCCGTGTTGACGGTAATGTAGCCGCCCTTGGTGATGATC
>JBKCTR010000036.1:0-5729 GCA_046318755.1 Planctomycetaceae bacterium | reverse complement strand
GCGCGGGACCTGTTACGCGAGCCCTTCCTGAAGAATGTCGACCCGGTGAACCGCCACCCGTACGACCATCGCCAGGTGGGCTGCCTGCTGCTGTACACGACGCATGAGGTGATGCTGGACGATCTGCTGGGGCGGCGGCTCGATTCGGGAGACGTGCTGACGAACGCCAACACGATCATCCTCATGGGCAAGACCCGCGACGGATCCAAGATGGGACGGGCTCTGCATGTCGCCAAGCATCGCGGCAGCGCCTGCGACGATTCAATTGTCCCGTTCGAAGTGACCGCCGGCGGCCTGCATTTGCTGGGATAGGGCGATTTCCCGTCTGGGCCAGTCCTTGCTTGGGCACGCCTCTTTCCCTCCCTCGGTGCAGGTCATGAGATCGGCTGCTGTGCGACATTGCGGGATCTCACCGCAGTGGGCCGGCCGACCGCAGCGACAAACGTTATTGACAGCCCCCGGGGAATTCCCCTAGTTTCCGGGATCGCTACTGTCAGCCTCTCCCACCCCGCCGCCGCGGGCGGAGGTGGGCTTTCTGTCGTCTTTCCGGCCGCCCACTTCGGTCGCCCGCGCCTCACTGTTCTCCGGATCTTTCTCGAATGTCGCTTGTTCCCGTTCACGGCGGTCTCGCCGAACCTGTCAATCGCACCGTCCCGGCCGACAAGGTCGCAACCTTCCTGAAGGAGGCCGCCGGCCTCGTCAAGGTGCCGGTCTCGGCCGCCGACCTGTCGTCGGTCTACCGCTGGGCCGACGGGACCCTCAGTCCGTTGACCGGTCCGATGGGGAGTGCCGAGTTCAACCAGGTGTTGGATCACGCCTGCATCGAGCGTGGCGGCAAGAAGTACGCCTGGACCATTCCCCTGTCGCTGCCGGTGACCGAGGCGTTGGGCAAGACCCTCAAGCCCGGACAGACGGTGGCGTTGACCAACCCGGCGGGGGAGATTGTGGCGACGCTGACCATCAGCGACATCTTCGCCTGGGACAAGCCCCGTTACCTCAAGAGCGTCTATCTCACCGAGCGGACCGACCATCCCGGGGCCGACATGGTGCTGGTCAACGACGCCGACAAGACCCACCTGCTGGGGGGCGAGATCTGGGCGCTGCCGCAGCCCAAGAACGCCAACTTTGGCAAATACGTGCTGACCCCCAAGGAAGTGCGGGCCCTGCTGGCCAGCAAGGGGTGGAATCGCGTGGTGGCCTTCCAGACCCGCAACCCACTGCACCGGGCGCACGAATACGCCCTGGTCTACGGGTTGGAAACCCTGCTGCGGCAGGGGCACAACGCCGGTGCCTGCCTGAACCCGCTGATTGGCGAGGTGAAGGGGGACGACGTCAACGCCGAGATCCGGATGAAGACGTACGAGGCGCTGATCGCGAACCGCTCGCTGGGTGATGGCGACAGCGACAGCAGCCTGTGGGGCCCGCGCAAGGAAAGCGTTCCCGATCGCGTGATTCTGCTGGGGCTCGACATCAAGATGTTCTACGGGGGGCCGAAGGAGGCGGTGATGCATGGTATCTACCGCCAGAACAACGGCTTCACCGACATTGTGATTGGCCGCAAGCATGCCGACGCCCCCTACAAGGACGGGACGGCGATCTGGGGCGACTTCGACGCCCAGGAGATCTTCAGCAAGCTGGGAGGCGATCTGAAGATCCATCCGTTGAAGGTTGGGTTCGCCGCCTTCTACGAATCGATCGGCCGGGTCGACCTGACCGAACTGCACAAGGAAGAGAAGCCGATTTCGATCTCCGGCAAGCAGGTGCGTGAGACCCTGCTGAAGGGAGAGGAAGTCGATCCGCGGATCATGCGCCCCAGCACCTCGCGGATCCTGTCCGACGCGATGCGCAAGGCCTGACCAACCGACGCACGGTCGGTTCCCCCCCCGAATCGGCCGTGTGAAGAATGATTCATCAGTCAGCCCGGGACCCCATCCCGGGCTGATTGTGTTTTCGGGCCCCTGTTTGGGGAGTGGAACACTCTCCCGCTGCCAGCACGGGCATTGGCGGTCTCCGGCACCATGTCCTGCCCGAGCCGGGTGGATGGCGCGGGCCGCGGCGCGGCACTTGGCGTGAGGAATCGCTATGCTGCCGAAGCGATGTCCCGGTCCAGTAACGCGGGTGCTCTGCGTTCCCGGGGACTCGCTGACCGCTGCGAGGCTGCGTGGCATGGCGACAGCGACCGGTACCAACACGGCATCTCCCGGGTCACTCACACGGACCGGGCGTTACCTCATCCTGGCGGCAGCCTTCCTGGGTTGGGCCTTCTCGGGGGTCCAGATGTCGTTGATGAATCTGGCCTCGCGCCCGGCGACCGAAGACTTTCTGCGCTCGGGGCGTTTGCCCATCGCCAACACTCCCGTGGACGATCTGACCCCGGCGGCGATCAAAGAGGCGCTCAAACGCGAGGCCCCCGGTTGGTTTTCGTACCACAACAGCAGCTTTTTGCTGGGGGCTGCTTTGGGGGGACTGGTATTCGGCTGGCTGGGTGACCGCGCGGGACGGGTGCGCGCGATGGGGCTCTCGATTCTCTGTTATTCGGTGGTGGCTGGGCTGACCTACTGGGTGCAGGACCCCTGGCACCTGCTGGTGTTGAGATTCCTGGCCGCCATGGGGGTGGGGGGCATGTGGCCCACGGGCGTCGCTCTGGCTGCCGAGGCGTGGGACGATGTCTCGCGGCCATTTCTCTCGGGGCTCATCGGCACTGCCGCGAACGTGGGGATCGTGGCGATGGGCATCATGGGCTATCTCATTCCCATCACGGCCGATTCCTGGCGGTGGATCTTTCTGGTGGCGGCCGTCCCAGTGTTTCTGGGACTCGCCGTGCTGCTGGTGGTGCCCGAGTCTCCCACATGGCTGGCGGCCCGCGAGAAACGGGCCCGCGGGGGAGCGGGGCAACCCGCCATCCTGAGAGAGCTGTTCCGGCCGCCGTTGCTGCGGCTGACTCTGCTGGGGATTGCCCTGGGGGCGATCCCCCTCCTGGGAGGCTGGGGGGTGACCGCTTGGCTGATTCCCTGGTCCGACCAGGTGTTGGGGGGTGTCGATCCCAAGGCGAAGGCGTTCACCTCCATCATGCGGGCGGGGGGCGGATCGCTGGGGAGTCTGCTGGGAGGCTGGGTGGCAAACGCGTTTGGTCGCCGGGCGACCTACTTTGGCATCAGCCTGTTGACCGTGCTGCTCAGTGAGTTCATCTACTTCACCCTCACCCCCAACTCGCCGATGTTCTCACCCATGGTGTTTGCCGTGGGGTTCATCTCGACCGTCTTCTTCGGCTGGCTGCCGTTGTATCTGCCCGAGATGTTCCCCACGCATGCGCGGGCCTCGGGCTCGGGCATCTCGTTCAACTTTGGACGGATCCTGACGGCGATGGGTGTCTTGGGAACCGGAGCCCTGACCGCCTGGTTCGGCGAGAATTACGCTGCGGCGGGCCGGGTGACCAGCCTGATCTACGCCCTGGGGATGGTGGTGATTCTGTTCGCCCCCGACACGTCGAAGACGAAGCTGCGCGAGAGCTGAGCGGGCAGGGCGCGCACGCTTCACTGCGCGCGATTTTCGAGAATACCCATCGGCTCGTCTTTGAGCGGATTGAGCCGGACGACGTCGACGATCTTCCACTCTCCCTGCTCTTTCTGCCAAGTGAGTTTCCAGCGCGAAGGCTGATGGCCGGCATCGAAGCCGCTGAAGGTGACCCGGCCATTCGCGCGGAACAGCGAGGTCGCTCCGGTCCCCTGCCCGAAGAGTTTGACCGAGAGATCCTTGACGTCGATTCCCTGGACCTTGACCAGCTTGAGAGCCAGTTGCACCTGCTGTCGCCATTCCACCGCTCCTTGCGAGAAATGCGCCAGCGTGGCGACTTCGTCCTGGGCGGTGAAATCGGCCACCAGTTGCCGCACGTCGAGCTCGATTCGCTCGCGATCGGTCACGATGGACCGCTCGAGGGGAAAGATTCCGAGGGCCGCCAGGACCGCGACCAGCGCTCCCGCGAACCCCAACTTCTGATCGCGCGCTTCGTTGCGGGACTGGGCCCAGGCGACGGCGAGCCCGGCCGCCGCCAGACAGATCAACGCGGGGGGCCAGGGATTCTCGGTGAACCAGTTCATGATCGCTCCCAAAACAGGGGGACACCGAAGACCGTTGCCAGTGTGGGGCCGTGAGGACCGTGGCGTTTCCGCATGTTGCGATCATACCCCGCAATCCGGTTGCGGCGATAGGCGCGGCCTCTTCTGAGGCCGAGTGCGCCGGTTGGCCGCGGCGGGAATTGCAATCTCCAAGAAGCCCCCTTTAGAATCCGCCTGTCTGATCCGCTTCCCCCATGTTTGTGTTTCTTCCTTGGAGAGCGCCGATGAACGATTCCTCCCCCCCCAGCCTGTCCCGCCGCGATCTGCTGAAGACCTCGGGCCGCGCCGCTGTCGCCGGGGCCCTCAGCAGTCTGGTCATTCCCGGCGCCTATGCCGGGGAAGACAACACCATTCAGTTGGCGCTCATCGGAGCAGGCGGTCGGGGGACCGGCGCGGCTGGCGACGCGATGAACAGCAAGAACGGCCCCACCAAGCTGGTGGCGATGGCCGACGTCTTCGAGCAGCGCATCAAGGCCAGCTACGACCAGCTCAAGCCCAAGTTTGACTCGAAGGTCGACGTGCCCGAAGACCGCAAGTTCATCGGGTTCGACGGCTACAAGAAGGCGATGGACGTTCTCAAGCCCGGTGATGTGGTGATCCTCACCACTCCCCCCGCCTTCCGCTGGGTGCACTTCACCTACGCGATCGCCAAGGGGCTGAACGTCTTCATGGAGAAGCCGATCTCGGTCGACGGTCCCAGCACCCGCCGCATGCTGGCCCTGGGTGAGGAATCGGTCAAGCGCAACCTGAAGGTGGGCGTGGGACTGATGTGCCGTCACTGCGACGCCCGCAATGAAATGTTCCAGCGGATCAAGGGAGGCGAGATTGGTGACCTGGTGCTGCTGCGGGCCTACCGCATGGCCGGGCCCACCGGCGTGGCCTTCGCCAAGAAGAAGCCCGAGGGAATGTCGGAGCTGCTGTACCAGATTCAGAACTTCCACGCCTTCCTCTGGGCGTCGGGAGGTGGTTACAGCGACTTCCTGATTCACAACATCGATGAATGTTGCTGGTTCAAAGATGCCTGGCCCGTCGAGGCGAAGGGCTCGGGAGGCCGGCACTACCGCGGCGACTACGTCGACCAGAACTTCGACTCGTACTCGACCGAGTTCACCTTCGCCGACGGGGCGAAGATGTACCTCGAAGGGCGCACCATGGAAGGGTGCCACAACGAGTTCGCCAGCTACGCCCATGGCACGAAGGGTTCGGCCATCATCTCGACCGCCGGGCACGCCCCGTCGAAGTGCGCGACCTTCTCGGACCAGCGGATCGGCAGCAAGAAGTCGCTGATCTGGGCCGCCAAGCAGCCCGAGCCGAACCCCTATCAGCTCGAGTGGGATCACCTGCTCGAATCGATCCGTCTCGACCGGCCCCACAACGAGGTTGAACGGGGTGCCAAGGCCAGCCTCGTCACCGCGATGGGACGCATGGCCTGCCACACCGGCAAAACCGTGACCTACGAAGACGCCCTCGACTTCAAGTACGAGCTGGCTCCAGACGTCGACAAGTTGACGTTCGCCTCCGCGGCCCCCGTGGTAGCCCGGCCCGTCGGCACCTACCCGGTCCCGCTGCCCGGGTTGAATGGCAACCGCGAGTACATCGCCGGCTGATGCCGTC
>JBKCTR010000035.1:0-8507 GCA_046318755.1 Planctomycetaceae bacterium | reverse complement strand
GAAGTTTTCGTTCCCCCCGCAGACGCCGGTGAACTATGTCGACGAACTGGTGAACGCCAAGCTGCAGAAGCTGCGGATGGCCCCTTCTGCGGTGTGTGACGATGAGACGTTCCTGCGGCGGGTTTATCTCGACCTGACCGGAACACTGCCGACGACCGAGGACTACCAGCGGTTTGTGCCCAGCCCCGATCCGCAGAAGCGGCAGAAACTGATTGATGAGCTGCTGGAGCGCAAGGAGTTCACCGAGATCTGGGTTCAGTACTGGGCCGAATGGCTGATGATCCGGTCGAACAACGTCATCAGCCCCAAGGCGGCACTGCTCTACTACAACTGGCTGGCCGACCAGATTGGCCGGAATGTGCCGCTCGACAAGATGGTGCAGGACCTGCTGTCGGCCAGTGGAGGCACGTTCAAGGTGCCCCAGACCAATTACTACCAGAATGAGACCGACATTCTGAAGGTGGCCGAGAACGTGGCCCAGGTCTTCATGGGGATGCGGATCCAGTGCGCCCAGTGCCACAACCATCCGTTCGACCGTTGGACGATGGATGATTACTACAGCTTCGCCGCGTTCTTCTCGCAGATTGGCCGCAAGGGGGGCGAGGACTACCGCGAGGCGATCATCTTCAACAGTGGGGGAGGTGAGGTGGCGCATCCCGTGGGTGGGCGGCAGATGCCACCCAAGTTCCTGGGGGGTGCGCAGCCCGATCTGAAGGGGCAGGATCGGCGGGTGGTGATGGCCAAGTGGCTGGCGTCGCCCGAGAATCCCTACTTCGCCCAGAACTTCACCAACCGGGTGTGGGCGCACTTCTTCGGCCGCGGGATCATCGACCAGGTCGACGACGTGCGGATCAGCAATCCGTCGGTCAATCCCGAGTTGCTGGCCGAATTGTCGAAGCGGTTCACCGAGTCGAATTACAACTTCAAGCAGTTGGTTCGGGACATCTGCCGCAGTGATGCCTACCAGCGGTCGACCACCCGCAACGAAAGCAACAAGACTGACGAGAAGAACTTCGCCCACGCGAACCTGCGTCGCTTGAAGGCCGAGTCTCTGCTCGACTGCATCAGCCAGGTGACCGGGACCAAGGACAAATTCCCGGGTCTGCCGGTGGGGGCCCGGGCGGTGCAGATTGTCGACGGGAACACTTCGACCTACTTCCTCACGACCTTCGGCCGGGCGAACCGCGAGACGGTTTGCAGTTGCGAAGTGAAGATGGAGCCGACGCTCTCGCAGGCGTTGCACCTGCTGAATGGCGACACCGTCAACGGCAAGATCCAGCAGGGGGGCCTGATCGCCAAGTGGTTGGGTGAGAAGGTCGAGCCGCTGCAGATTGTCGAGCGGCTCTATGTGGCCTGCGTGGGGCGCAAGCCGACGGCCGAGGAAGTGGCGGCGTTCCAGCCCCTCTTCCCGGCGGGGGCTGATCCCAAGCCGGTGCTGGATGACCTGTTCTGGTCACTGCTCAACAGCCGCGAGTTCCTGTTCAACCATTGATGCGGACGAGACATGGGGGGGCGAGTTGTCCCTTCCCGCCAGACGACTGACAGAGTTTTCTGGGCCTGATTCCTGCGGTTAGAAGCATCTGTCCGCCGTTGTCGAACTTCACGAAGTTGTGTCGATCATGATTGCATTCCGCCTGATTCGTTCCGTCTGCCTGCTGCTGTTGGGACTGACCTGTTCCGTCGCGTGGGCCGAGGACAAGCCGGCCGAGAAGATCACCTTCGTCGATCATGTGGTGCCGATTTTCCGCGCGAAATGCGGCACCTGCCACAGTGCCGGTGAAGCGAAGGGGGGGCTGGTGCTCGAGAGTTACGGGGCCACGATGCAGGGGGGGGCCTCGGGAGCCGTGGTGGAGGTGGGCGATGTGGACGCCAGCCGGCTGTACGACCTGGTGTCGCACAAGGAACAGCCGGCGATGCCTCCCAAAGAGCCCAAGATGTCGGACGAGTTCCTGACGACGATCCGCAAGTGGATCGAAGGGGGGGCGCTCGAGAACAAAGACAGCGTGGTGAAGGCCAAGAAAAAGGCTTCGTTCGCCCTGTCGACGACAGCGGTTTCGACCGACAAGCCGGAAGGGCCCCCGGCGATGCCCGAGAATCTCGCGACCGAGCCGCTGCTGGTCTCGAAGCGGGGGAACGCGGTGACGGCACTGGCGGCGAGCCCTTGGGCTCCGCTGGCGGCGGTGGCCGGGCATCAGCAGGTGCTGCTCTACGATCTGACGAACTTGACTCTGGCGGGCGCGTTGCCGTTTCCCGAGGGGACGATTCACGTGCTGCGGTTCAGCCGGAACGGATCACTGTTGCTGGCGGCCGGTGGACGGGGAGGCCAGTCGGGGCGGGTGGTGGTCTACGATGTGAAGACGGGAAATCGGGCGTTTGAGATTGGCAGCGAGACCGAGGTGGTCCTGGGGGCCGACATCTCTCCCGATCACAGCCAGATCGCTCTGGGAGGCCCGCGCAAGATGGTGCGGATCTACTCCACAGCCGATGGCGAACTGCAGTACGAGATGAAGAAACACACCGACTGGATCACGGCGGTCGAGTTCAGCCCCGATGGGGTGCTGTTGGCGACGGGTGATCGCAGCAATGGTTTGGTGGTGTGGGAGGCGAATACGGGGCGTGAGTTCTATACCCTCAATGGGCACGCCGCCGGGATCACCTCGGTCAACTGGCGGGTAGATTCCAATGTGCTCGCGACCAGCAGCGAAGACACCACGGTGCGGCTGTGGGAGATGACGAATGGTACGCAGGTGACGTCGTGGGGCGCTCATGGAGCGGGAGCGGCCTCGGTGACGTTTCTGCGTGACGGGCGGCTGGTTTCGACCGGACGTGACCGCGTGACGAAGATTTGGGATCAGAACGGTGCCCAGCAACTGGCCTTGGCGGCATTGGCCGACCTGGGATTGAAAACGACCTTCTCGGAACCGCTGGGGCTGGTGCTGGCGGGAGACTGGACCGGCGCGGTGAAGGTGTTTGCCGCCGCCAATGGCGCGGAACTGGGCACCTTGGTGACCAACCCCGCTCCGGTGGCGGCCCGGCTGGAGGCGGCGAAGGCTGCCGTGACGGCCGCGGAGGGGCCCGCGAAGGCGACCGCCGATCAGTTGGCGGCCCTGCAGAAGCAGGTGACCGACAAGCAAGAAGTCGCCAAGGCCGCGGTGAAGGCGCATGCCGATGCCGAGGCGTCTGTTCCCGTGGTCGCGGCCGAGATCAAGAAGGTCGAGGGGGAGTTGCCCGCGAAGGCCGAGCTGGTGAAGGCGGCCGAGACGGCGGTGGCGACCATCACGGCCCAGCACACCAAGGCGAAGACCGATCTGGAAGCGGCTGAGAAGGCCAATGACGCGGCGGCGATTGAGGCGGCCCGCAAAGCGGTCGACGCCCTGGAAAAAGACCTGGCCACTGCGAAGAAGGCAGCCGAGGCGGCGGTCGGAACCAAAGCCGCAGCCGACAAGCAACTGGCCGAATTGCAGGCGAAGCACAAGGCCGCAGTCGATGGCTTGCCTGGCCTGAAGGGGGCGGCCGACAAGGCGGTGGCCGAGATGAACCCCACCCCCGAGATGCTGAAGGCGATCGAAGGGGCGACGGCCGCAGCCAAACAGGCGGCTGACGTTTTGGCCCGGCATCAGTCGGCGGTGGCGCGGCTGACGGCCGACCTGACCCGGGGAGCGACGGCGGCGGGGAAGTAATCGCCTGACCGCATCTGGAATGACAACTCCAGATGCGGTGGGGTCAGCCGTCTGTGGTGAACCTCGCCCGGTCAGCTGCCTCCGGTCAAACGCGGCCCTTGGGTACGATGCCGCAAGTGAGAGTCTATTTCTCCCTCCAGAGCACATCGTCGGAAATTCCGAGTTCCGCCTGACGTGCGGCGATGTCGCGACGGAAGCGGGCGGCATCGACCGGATAACCGGCGGTCGCTTTGAGGCCGGGGACCTGTCCCTGCCACCAGGTATTGAACTGCCGCATGGACAATTCCCGCAGGTATTTGGCGAGCATCGAAGCCAACGCCGTTGGCAGATGCCGTTCGGACTGGGTCTGGAACCGGAATTCGAACGGACCGGCGCGGTAGCGGCTGAGCTGGGCCGATTCTTCGAGACACGTGATGAAGGTGTCTTCCACCACGAGCGGGAGAAACTCATGGTACCGGTTGCGTCCGCCGTGCTTGTCGGCCAGGACCAGGATCGGGGAGCGAGGTTCGGGAAGCTGAGCCACGCAGCGGGCCACCAGTTGCAGCGACAGTTCAGAGAGTGACCGTCCCTTGCTGCCGGTCTGCCGATTGAGGGCGTTGAAGCGGCTGGGAGAGATCAGGTCGGCGGCGAGCTGACGCAGTTGGATGCCGCGTTCGGCACACCGGGCCCGCCACTCTTCAAGACGGGGCAGGTTCAATGATGCCGGGTCGGTGGGGAGGGGGAGTCCCGCGGCAACCCTGGGGACCTGGGCAGGGTGGGGAGGGGGCCCATTCAGGACGGTCTGCAGCAGGGCCTCCCAGGAGGGGGGCGGGGCGGCGTCTGGGGACGTGTGCAGGGCCAGCGCCTGCCATAAAGGGGCTTCAAGTGCGGAGAGACCCTGTCCCGCGCTATAGACCTGCTTGGAGTCTCCGATGGTGATCGCTTGGGGGTGGGCTTCCTCGGGGCGGCGGACAACTCCCGCGAACTCGGTGTAGAGATCGCACGCGGTGGGAGAGGAGGAGACCTCCCAGACGGTGGCGGCGATCAGCAGCGGCCCGAGGTTGGGGCCGTACCCGGCTTCATCGAGGCCGATAAGAATTGGCATGCAGGAACCGTAACAGGCGAACAGAAGGGGGGCGAACCGTGACGACTTGGGGAATGCAACGAAGAAGATAGGGTTCGGAGATTGTGAAGGGGAGGCGCGACGGGGGGCGCCTCGGCGGGGGCTTGACATGGCCGGAGACAGCGTCGAAGATCCCTGTACAAACGGGGGTGGTTCCTGCTTTTTGGTGAAGGCACAGAAGGGCTTAGGAGAGCGATGTCAACTCGCAAGATTGATGTGGAAGAGGTGAATGGCGTGACGGTTGCCAAGTTCACCGACAAGAAGATTCTGGATGAAAGCAATATCCAGATCATTGGCAATCAGTTGTTCAGCCTGATTGATGATGACCATCGGAAGAAAGTGGTTTTGGACTTCGCGAACGTGGAGTACTTGTCGAGTGCGGCGTTGGGCAAACTGATCCAACTGGACAAGAAGGTGAAGGCCGACAAGGGTGAGTTGCGGTTGTGCACCATCCGCAAGGACATTCTCGAAGTCTTCAAGATCACCCGTCTCGACAAGCTGTTCAAGATTTTCGACACGCGTGAAAAGGCGTTGGCGGGATTCTAGCCTGAGGTGCCGTTGGTGCCCGGATTCGGGCCCCAATCGCGAGTTGGGGCCCCGTATAGGTGTCTCGACTCGGCACGGGGCTCTGGGAGGGGGTTGCAGGGTTTTTCTTGTGGTGCCTCTCCGCCCAGAGTGGTTGTTCTGAACGGTCGATGCGATCGCGGCGGATGGAACGGGATCGCAGGGAGAGGTCCTTCTTTCACGGCGAACTGCCTTGCCAGTTGCGTGACTGAGGGGCGACCGGGCCGGGTGATTGTCGTGCGTTTTGTTCCTGTTTCGGGCCATTACCGGTGACCACAGGCCAGCCAGTCAAAACGGAAGTGAAGATCCCCAGCGACACGGTGGTGGGTCAGGCATTGCAGGATCAGATTCTGCGGCAGTTGGAAGAACTGCAGTTCGCCGAGCACGATTTGTTTGGGGTCCGGCTGGCCCTCGAAGAGGCCTTGGTCAACGCCATCAAGCATGGCAACCGTCTGGACCCCACCAAGAATGTGCGGGTGCAATGGTTGATCGATCATGAGCGGGTGGTGATCGAGATCGAGGATGAAGGGGAGGGTTTTGATCCGGGGGATGTTCCGGATCCAACGGCCGACGAGAATCTCGAGCGACCCTGCGGCCGGGGCATCCATCTGATGCGGGCCTTCATGACCTCGATCGAATATTACGATCGAGGCAATCGCGTGGTGTTGATCAAGGCCAAGACCGCTCCCCCGGAGGAATCCGCGGAAGAAACCGGCTCGTCCGAAAGCTGACCCTACCGGTCCAACGTGGAATCCGTTTCCGCGTGTCGATCGCGCGTGGATCGCTGATCAGCCGGGTGGTTCTGGCTCGGATTGGTCGGGCTCATTCCCTGATTCGAGTTCCGCCGATTGGCTTTCCACCACGCTGCTCGACCCCATTCCCGCCAGTCCCAGGACCTCCAACCGCCGGATGAGCCGGGTCCGCTGGATTCCCAGCAGTGCGGCGGCTTTGGTCCGATTCTGCCGACTCCGCTGAAGTGCGAGGCTGATCACACGTCGCTCGGCCTCGAGGAGGATCTGGTCCAGGTTGAGTTGCGGCTGCTGCGCGGGAGGGGCCAGAGGCTGAGGTGCGGTCCTTAGACGTGCTGGCAGGTCGTCGAGCCCCACGTGGGGGGCCTGGCTGGAGGCATGGGCGTCGCGCAGGACCTCGGCCAGTTCGTCGAGGTGCCGGGGCCACGACCACTCCTGCAATGCCCGCAACGCCTCGTCGGTCAGGCCGGAGACATCGCGAGACGTGCGACGATTGCAGTCTTCGAGGAAATGCTGCGTCAGCAGGGGAATGTCTTCGCGGCGTTCCCTCAGAGGTGGGATCTCGATGACCAGTGGAGAGAGTTGGAGGGCCAGGTCATCCAGCAGGCGGTCCTCGGCCACCAGTTGTGTCCAGGGGCGGGTGGTGGAAGCCAGAATGCGGACCTGCGGTGCCGTGTCCCGGCCGGAAGCGGGAGCAAACAGACGGCACACGAACTGCTGAAGATCTCGCGGCAGGTGGTCGACGTCGGCCAAATAAAGTGTTCCCGGGAGCGACGTACCACCGGAGGAAGCCGCTCCCGTATGGACCTCCAGCAGCCGGGACAGCATCCGCTGGAGTTCGCTGGCGGTCAGACGCTGGCAGTCGAGAGGAACGTACCAACGGCCGGCTCCTGGCCCGGCGAAGTGGATCACCCGGGAGAGATGCTCTCGTCCCGATCCGGGTTCTCCCTGCAGCAGCACCGAGCCGTGGGTGGGAATGGCCAGTTGCACCTGAGCCAGCACCCGGCGCATCGAGCGGCTGACCGCCACGATGGTGTGGGCGCCGAACCGCTGCCGCTGTGAGGTGCGCAAGGCCGCCAATTCGGCGTGCAGCCGCACTGCCAGCGGGGTCGCCTCAAGTTCGGCGGGCGGAAGCGGCGGCCCAACCAGTCCCAAGACCCCGGTGATCCCGGCGTCGGGATCGCGGAGGGGGAAACAGTGCAGCGACCGTGAAAGCCGTTCGCCCGACTGGGTCAGAATCTGGGCCGGGACAACCTGTTCCACCCCCGTAAAGACTTCGGGAGGAGGACAGAGGCTCGCGGCGAGGGCGGCACCAGGACTGCCGGGCGAATCGGGAGCGTACCGACACACCTCCCCCACCACATCGGCGGCCGACCATCCGGTCAGTGCCTGGAGGCCCGCGTTGAAGACCCGGATCCGCCGCGCTGCATCGAGCACGAACAAGGGAGTCTGCGAGGTCCCCAGCCAAGTGGCCAGATCCTGGGTCTTCCGCGATCGCCGGGGCATTCAGTTCACCTTTGCACCCTTCCCGAGCCTCCCCCTTTCATCAAGCCCTCGATTTCGGATCGGCTCGAATGATTGAAGTCTCCCTTGATGCTGTGCTTGAGGCAACTGGCGGCCACGGCATAGGCGATGGCCCGGGCAGGCTCGCTGAGGCCCGGCGTATTGAGGGCAAAAATCAGCCCGCCGGCGAAGGAATCTCCCGCCCCCACCCGGTCGACGATGTTGCGGATCTCATACGGCTCGTAGCGTCCGGCTTCGTTGACCGGCGCACAGTGCACCGAATCGGTGGCGGCGTCATAGAAAATGCCCCCCCAGTTGTTGTGGCTGGCCGAGATGCTCTCGCGCAGCGTGATGGCGACCCGCTTCACGTTGGGGAACTGCCGGACAATTTCGCGGGCGACCTGTCCATAGCCATCGAGCGAAATCTCGCCCGCTTCGACATTGCTGTGGGGGGCCTGGATGCCCAGGCACATGTCGGCATCTTCCTCGTTGGCAATCACCAGGTCGACCGATTTCACGAGTTCACGCATGGTCTGGCGGGCGAGTTCCACGGGACCCTTCCCCGGTTGCCAGCGCCAGAGTTTCTTGCGGAAATTGAGATCGCACGAGACGGGAATGCCCCGTTGGGACGCCTGGCGGACCGCCTCGAGAGCGGCCTGTGCTGCGGCTTCACTGATCGCTGGCGTGATTCCGGTAATGTGGAACCAGGTTGCGCCGTCCAGGATTTTCTTCCAGTCGTAGGCTTCAGGCCCCGCCAGGGAAATGCAGCTGGCATCGCGGTCGTAGGTGACGGTTCCCGCGCGCTGATTGGCACCCGTCTCGACAAAGTAGACCCCGAAGCGTCCCTTGGGGCTGCGCTGGACCAGGCGATGATCAACCCCCAACCGGCGGATTTCCGACACGAACGCA
>JBKCTR010000034.1:0-10511 GCA_046318755.1 Planctomycetaceae bacterium | reverse complement strand
ACGGAGACGGGCTCGGTTTCGCTGTCTTGTCGGTCGTGGTGAAGAAGCGGGAGAGCCTTGTCAGTTCGCGAGGCAGGTACTGGGCCGCGGTGTAGTGGCCGGCGTCGAGCCAGACCAGTTCGGGCTCGCCGCCAATGCTGTCGTGCAGGGCCCGCGCACATTCCGGCAAGACAATCTCGTCTTTGCTGGCGGCGATCATCAGGACCCGGCGCCCCTTGAGCAGCCCGCCATAGGTCACCGGATCCACCCGGCGCAGCGCTTCGGTGAAGGACTCTCGGGTTCCGCCCATGGCCTGCCATTTCTCGCGGAAGCCCTTCGCCTGCAGGGCGTCGTTGTTCCAGATGACGTCGGCGAAGTTCCCTCCGCCCAGCACGATGCCGACGTTGCGCAGCCGGGGTTCTCCCGCGGCACCCAGTGCCGACATGATGCCCCCCAGACTGATCCCGGTGATGCCCAGCCGGTTGGCGTCGACCTCCTGCCGGCTGGCCAGCCAGGCGGACGCGCGACGAATGTCGAGGACCGCTTGAGTCATACCGTCAGCCGTCTCGTGAGGATCTTCCGAGATCATGCGGCGTCGCGACCCGGGGGCGCGTCGCTCGCCGTAGTAGGGCATCTTCATGAACAGGGCCGCCACGCCGCTGGACGCCAGGTGGTTGGCAACCGCCTCGGCGAGCAGGAAATCGCCCCCCAGAATGTGCAGCACCACGCAGGCAGGGAACGGACCCTCACCGACCGGTTGGAAATACACACCATGCACCGTGTTGTTCTCGGGGATGGCGGTGGTGACGGGGGAGGGAAAGGTCACCTGGCAGGCGCGGACCCGGTTGGCTTTCCGCAGCGGCTTGGTTTTGAAGTCGAACTCGTGGGCTTCGAGTTGGAAGTGGGAGGGGACCTCGGCTTCATTTTCGGCCGGTTGGAATGCAACCTTTCCCTGAGGAGGCAGCGGGCAGTAGTCGACCACCCGCCCCCCCGTGGGTGAGAGCGATGATCGATCGTCTCCACGGGCCGGGTCCAACAGGAACCAGGCAACCGCCAGAAACATCATTCCCAGTCTCCAACACATCCGCATGGTTCACTCCCGGGGCACACGGTCTAGAGGAACGGATTACGCACACCCTCCAGTGGAACGGATCACGTACACCGTCCAGTGGAACGGATCACAGGGTTCGAGAGGCCCGCGCTCTCAGAGAAAAGTGTGCCAGATTTGCGGATGGCCGTCCATTCCCGTTCCGGGCTGCCCTGTCTTGCGGTCTCCCGCATCCGGACGCGAAGGGCAACGCATCGGCTCAGTGGCCAGAGTGCGCACATCGGGCCCTGCACCAGTTAGAGCAGTCCCTCACCAGGCTGGACCGCCAGCCCTCCCTGAAGCCCCCGGCTGAGAGCGATCAAGAACAGCAGTAGCCCGGCCACCACCCCCCAGGCGAGCAGGAATCCGCCCCATTCAGACCTTCCCAGGCGGGGAATCTCGAATCCGAAGCGGCGGGGCCATTCGTAGCCCCAGGATGCGGCACGCTGATAATCGAGCCCCGGCAGGTGCAATCCCAGGGCGGCTTCTTCGGCATGGCGCACGGGGGGCGACGCGAGGGCCACTTCAGACTCCTTCCCGACGGGAGTCAGCAGGCGGGCAAAAAACGAATCCAGCCGACTCCGCTCGGGGGGGCGGGAGACCAGGCTGACCAGCATCAGCATGCCGAACTGGACCACGAGTTGGACCAGAATCTGAATGGGTTCTTTCCAGTGGGCATAAACCCGGGCAATCGATCCGACGCCCGGCAGCGAGGCCAGTCTGTCGGCGGGAGTGGCCGTGGCAGCCCACAGCAAAAGACCGGCGGCCAGGCTGGCCCAGGCGCCGGCCGGGGTGGCCCTTCTCCACAGAACCCCCATCCAGAAGACTGGTCCCAGCAAGGCGATCAGTTTGACCGAAAACAGGTACAAGGCGGTGACGTGGGGGGCCCGCAGTGCCGTAAGAATGCCGCACACCAGAATGCCCGCCGCCGCGATTCGCCCCACCAGCAGTCGCCGTTCGGCGGTGGCGTGCGGTGCGAGATGCTGGAAAAAATTGCGGGTGAAAAGGGCCGAGCCCACCACCATCAACGCTTCTCCACTGGTGACACCGGCGATGATGCAGGCAATCATCAAACCCCGCCACCCCTCTCCCAGCAGTTGGCGAATGGCGAGTCCGTAGAGCTTGTCTCCCGCGACCCGCGCCTCGGCACTGGAGGGATCGAGGTTGGCCAAAACCTCGGGAAACAGTTGAAAGGCGATGAGCCCCGTGACGGCCCAGGCGATGGTCAAGAGTCGCTTGACCAGGTTCCCATAGCACATGCCAATGCGCGATTCGCTCTCGGTCTTTCCCGATCCATTGGCCGTGATGACGTGCGGTTGGGCGACAATGCCCACCAGTCCCAGGACCGAGAGTGACAGGACAAACCAGGGGTCTCCCTCCCGGGCACCGGCGGGGGCCGTGACCGCCAACCGTGCGGCCCCCTGGGTGCCCAACGCGGCGGCTCCTCCCAGCGCCTGCAGTCCCGCCGGGACCAGCAATACCGACAGCAGGATGAGCATGATCCCCTGCAGGAAATCGGTGTAGGCGGCCGCCATGAGGCCCCCCGTCATGACATAGGTCGAAAACAAAATCGCCAGCCCCACCACGGCGGTGTCGGTGACCAAGGCTCCCCCCGTCACACCGGCAATCAGTTCGCCGGCACCCCGAAGCAGCAGGGCAATGCCCAACACCAGGTACACGAGCGCCACCCCCGAGGCGAACAACTCCAGCGAGAGTCCATACCGGATCCGGTAGACATCCCCCGTCGAGACGACGCGCAGACGCCGGATCAACGGCGCGATCAGCCAGTAGAAGGGGGTCGAGAAAAGGTACATCCACTGGTACCAGATGCCCCCCAGGCCGACCCGCGCGCAGGCACCGGCGGTCTGTACCGCCATGTCGCTGTGCGTGCCGGTGCAGAGCCAGTGCATCAGCAGCAGTCCCGGCCCAAACCGCCGTCCGCCGAGGAAGAAGTCTTCTTCGTCGTGCACCTTCCGCGAGGCCCAGAAGCCGACGAGCATCACCACCAGAAAGTAGCCGCCGATGACGAAGAGATCGATCCAAGCAAGACCAAACGGGGTCATGGTGCACCGGGAGGCGTGGGGTGACTTGGCGGGTGGACCAGCGGCACGTCCGCGGCCCGAGACTCGGCAGATCCCGGAGACCAGCGCGGCCGGGACTCAGGTGTTTGCCGGCTCGGCGGTGGAGGGGGGCTCGGTCGGGGGGAGGTGATCCGAAAGGTGCGACTCGCGGATTTGCCGGCGTTCATTCGCCTGGTAGACGCGACCGGAATCGACGTCGAGCGCAGTCAACCACTGCCCCCCCCAGGCGAAGGTGTCGAGACCGATCCATCCAGGACGGACAAGGGGAACCCCGGTTCGTTGAGGGGTATGCCCCACCACGACGGTCTGACCAGTGGGCCAGGGCTCTTCCTCGCCGTCGAGGTGCGTCCAGCGGAGCCATTCCGTCGACTGCTCGGCCAGAGGCACCCCCGCCTCGAGATTGGCGTGGGTGAAGATGTGCGTTTCGGTCTCGTGCAGATCGATGGAGGTGCGCAGAAAGTTCCAATGGTTTTGGGGGATGAGATCGAGGGCCCCCCCATACGAGAAGAGCGTCTGGGTGCCGCCGTAATGCAGCCAGGCTTCGCGGGTGGCGCGATTCTCGACCGCGCTCAGCAGCATCTCTTCATGATTGCCCCGGATGAAGACCAGTTGGCACCGTTGCGACAGCTCCAGCAGGGCATCGACCACCTGCTTGGTTCCGGCGCCCCGATCGACAATGTCCCCCAGTACGATCACCGTGTCGTCCGCCAGAGGGGCGACATGATCCAGCAGCCGCAGCAGGGAAAAATCACAGCCGTGGATGTCACCAATCGCGAGTGTCCGGGATGGCATGGAACCGAAACGACGTCCAAGAAGAGACTGATGGCCCGACCGCCGGGGGGAGGCCGGTGTCGGGCCATGGGGTCACGGAAGGGAAACTCAGTAGTTGCGGGGGGTCACCCGTCCCTGCACACGTCCGGGAAGTCCCATGATGCGCAGGAACCCTTCGGCATCGGTCTGGTTGTACGACCCGCCGGCCTCCATCGTGGCGATGGCCTCGTCGTACAGGCTGTTGGGGCTGCTGCGACCCTGCACGATGAGATTCCCCTTGTAGAGCCCGAGGGTCACCTCGCCGTTCACCGGTTTCTGACTCTCGCGGATGAAGGCCAGCAGGGCGTCCATCTTGGCGCAGTACCAGAAGCCGTAATAAACCATCTCGGCGATTTCGGGGGCCAGCCGGTCACGCAGGTGCACCAGATCGCGGTCGAGGGTCAATTGCTCCAGAACGCGGTGGGCGAAGTACAGCGTGGTCATGCCGGGGGCCTCGTAGACGCCGCGGCTCTTCATTCCCACGAACCGATTCTCGATCATGTCGATCTGGCCAATGCCATTGCGTCCCGCGAGGTGATTGAGTTCGGTCACCATCTCGAGGGCGTTCATCGCCTTGCCATTCAACCGGACGGGAATGCCGGCTTCAAAACCGATGCGGACCTGCTCGACCTTGTCGGGGGCAGATTGGGGAGAGACCGTCATGCCGAATTCGACTGTGTCGACCCCGTTGACCATCGGGTCTTCGAGCTTGCCCGCCTCATAACTGATGTGCAGGCAGTTCTCATCCGAACTGTAAGGCTTGCTGACGGAGGCCTTCACCGGGATCTGGCGCTGATCACAGTAGGCAATCATCTCGGTCCGCCCCGGGAACATCTTCCGGAATCGTTCGAGACGCCAGGGGGCCAGAATTCGGACGGCCGGATTGAGTGCTTCGGCCGCCAGTTGGAACCGGCATTGGTCATTCCCCTTCCCGGTCGCCCCGTGGGCGTAAACCGTGGCTCCCAGGTCCCGGGCGACCTGCAGGCAAACCTTGGAGATCAAGGGGCGGGCGATGGACGTTCCCAACAGGTACAACCCCTCGTACTTCGCCTGCCATTGCATGACGGGGAAGGCGAAATCGCGGCACAGTTCGAGCCGGGCGTCGACAATCTGGGACGACTTCGCACCGATCTTGCGGGCCTTTTCGAGAATTGCCTCGCGATCCTCACAGGGCTGTCCGAGGTCCACATAGACCGCATGGACGTCGTAACCTTCATCCATCAGCCATCCCAAGATCACGGAGTTATCCAAGCCGCCGCTGTACGCCAGTACGAGTTGTTCGCGTGCCACAATCAGAGTTCCTGGTGAGAGCGGGGGGAAACGCAACTCGGTCGCCCCCAGGGAGCCCGGATTATCGCTGACCACTGGCCAAAATCCAAACGCCGCTCCCTCCCAATCGGTGTGATCCGGCACGCGGCGACCACGCCCCACCGGAGAGTACCGCCTCGGAGGGAGGCGCAGCCGGCCGCTCTTCGGGCGAGCGGCCCTCAACGCCCGGGGAGACGCTGTCGGGTGACACTGCCGGTGGCACAATCCTGGGGTTGCAGGAAAAATGGGGCGGCTGCAGGCTCGACCATGGCTGGCCGGGGCCATCATCGGCCACTGGGTGGTGTTGCAGATGGTTGGGTTTCTGAAAACCGCGATGCTATCCTGCCGTTCCGCTCTGAGGCCGACCCTTCGTCGCGAGGGGGAACCCCGGGCGGCCTTGTCGAGGGTCTGTCGCCGGTTCATGGAGGTTGGAATCATGAAGGATGTGTTTGTTCAGGTTGAGGCGGCGTGTGGGGCGATCCGCGCTCGATTCCATGTGGCCCCCCGGGTGGGGATCATCCTGGGGACAGGATTGGGCGGGTTGGCATCCCAGATCGAAGGGGCCACGGTCATTCCCTATGGAGAGATCCCGCACTTTCCCGAGTCGACGGTCGAGTCGCACACCGGTCAGTTGGTCTGCGGCCGCCTCAAGGGGGTGCCGGTGATGGCGATGGAGGGGCGCTTTCACTTTTACGAAGGGTACTCGCTGCAGGAGGTGACTTTTCCCGTGCGGGTCATGAAGGCCCTGGGGGTGGAGCTGCTGGTGATCACCAATGCCGCGGGGGGGATGAACCACCAGTATCAACTGGCCGATGTGGTGATTCTGGAAGATCACATCAACCTGATCACCGACAATCCCTTGCGGGGGCGCAACGACGACCGGTTGGGGCCACGCTTCCCCGATATGGCGCAGCCGTATGATCGCCGGCTGATCGATCTGGCCAGGAAAAACGCTCTGGAACTTGGCATTCCCGCGCACACCGGCGTGCTGGTTGCGGTCTCGGGGCCCAACCTCGAGACGCGGGCCGAGTACCGCATGCTGCGGGCGTTTGGTGCGGATGTGGTTTCGATGTCGACAGTGCCGGAAGTGATTGTGGCGGCTCATGCCGGCCTGAAGGTGGTGGGGTTCTCGATCGTGACCGACCTGTGTCTGCCCGATGCCCTCGAGCCGGTCGCCATCAAAAAGAGTCTGGCCGTGGCGGCCGAAGGGGGAGAACGGCTCTCGCGGTTGATCCCTCGAGTGCTGGAACGATGGGCGGTCAGTTGAACGGCCATCTGGCCCGCGCTGTCACTGCGGCCAACACCTTGAGGATCCAACGCCGAAACCGGGGAGGAACTGCGGATGACTGCCGATTCCACGGAGTACACCGATGCCGAGCTGACCGCCTACCTCGAAGAGGGTTTGGCGGCCGAAGCGATGGCTCGAATCGAAGAGCGGCTGAGATCGGATGACGGGTTTCGGCGGCGGCTGACGCAGTTGATGAATCAGCGAGAGGCGAGGAGTCATTCCGCCGGAGACCTCTGGCGCGGCAACCGCCTCAGTTGCCCCAGTCGACACGAATTGGGGAGCTATCTGCTGGGGGGGCTCGAGGAAGATCTGGGGCAGTACATCCATTTCCATCTCGACACGGTCGGTTGCCGGGTCTGTCGGGCCAATCTCGACGATCTGCGTTCGTCGAGTGCCGACAGTCCGGGGGCTCAGACACGTCGGCAAAAGTTCTTCGAGTCGTCGGTGGGACGTATCCGCAAAAGCCAGTGAGGCCACGGTACGGATGGCGGGATGTCGCCCCGCACGTGGCCGACTCCGGAACCGTTTTGGAGTGGAGTCGCGACCTCCGCAACTCTAGAATTTCAGTCTGTGCCGTTCATCGATTGATGAGCGGTCCCCCATCGAAGCCACGACCCCGAATCGAGATCCGGGATGAGCGAGCCCTTTCAGGTTCAGTGTCCAAAGTGCAAGGCCAAGCTGAAGATCAAATCGCGGGCCGCGGCGGGAAAAAAGGTCCCCTGTCCGAAATGCCAGTTTGCGTTCGTGATCAAGGCCCCGCCGGAGGAAGAAGAGGAACTCTCGTTTCTCAGTGTGGAAGAGCCGGAAGAGTCTTGGGAGAACGAAGAGGCGGCTGAAGAGGAAGAGGTCGAAGAGTCTCCCCGGGCAAGCCGGTCGGCGGCCCGTACTTCTCGGGGCCGCACGGCGGGGGGCAAGAAGGGCAAGTCGCAGCCTGTGGAGTGGCAGAAGCCCGCATTGATCGGTCTGCTCTCGCTGTTGTTGCTCGGTGGGGTGGGGGGACTGGGATACCTCGGCTGGTCGTTTTTGTCGGGACCAAATGACAACGGGCCCGAGCCCGACAATCGGGTCGACACCGTCTTTCTGCATCCCGACACCGAAATGTTCGGTCGTCTGCGGTTGGCGGAGATGTGGCAAAGCCCCCTGGCACAGTCGGTCTTGGCCCTGCCGCCGGTCAAGACCCAGGTGGACAAGGCCTTGGGTGACATGCAGCGGGCCACGGGGGTGAATGTCTCCGATCTGGAAACTCTCACGCTGGGCTACTGGGGGCCGATCGACGTGCCTGGTGCGGGAGGAGCGGCGCCGGGAGGAATGCCCATGGGTGGCCCGCCCGGCGGAATGCCGATGGGGGGGCCACCCGGTAGTATGCCTGGGGGGGGTATGCCTGGGGGGGGTATGCCGATGGGTGGCCCTCCGGGTGGTATGCCCGGTGGCATGTCGATGGGGGGGATGCCCGGCGGCCCTCCTGGCGGAATGCCCGGCGGGGGACCGGCTGGTGGGGGGAATGACAAAGTGACCCTCGTCGTGCAATCGAAGATCCCCTTCTCCGACTCTGCGCTGGCGAGCGACTCGGGCTTCGAACGGACGAGCGTCAATCGGCGAACTTATTATCGCGCGAAGGACCCTCAAAAGGGTTTTTCGATGTATCTCGCCAATCCGAACCGTCTGGTTCTGACAACCGACTCCGAGATGCAGCGGTTGCTGCAGGCCGGCAAGAATCTCCAGCGCCGGGAAGATCTCGATTTTCTCGACACCACCCCGCATCTGGTGTTGGCCTACTTGCCGAAGGATCCCTCCCGTCTCGAGCGGCTGATGAATGCTCCGGCCGCCCAGGCGGCGGCTGCGGGTCAAGCCCCGGCAGGAGCCGGGAATGCCTTTTCGGGCAAGATCAAGGGAATGTCCCTGTCGATGAATGTCACGCAGGATGTTGATCTCACGGTGAATTTCAATTGCATCGATGGCAGTTCTGCCGAGCAATTCGCAGCTCAGTCCGCGGTGGGGCTCCAGCAGCTCAAGCAGCAATTCGCCGAGTCGAAGGGGCAGTTGCAGCCCATGGCGATGGTGTTCAGCCTGGGAGAATTTCTGCCAATTCTCGACCAGGTTGTGGAGAGTCTGAAGTCCAATCGCAACAACCAAGTCCTGACCACCTCGCTGCGCATTCCTGGTTCGATCAAGCCGGCGATCGAAAACTTCATGAACAGCGAGTTCGCCAAGATGCTGGGCCAGGGGGGCATGCCCGGCGGCGGAGGGGGATTCAACCCGCTGGACCTTATCAAGGGGATGGGAGGCGGGGGTGGCCTGCCGGGAGGAATTCCGCCTGGTTTCCCCGACCCCTTCGGTCCGGGAAATCCGTTCGACAGAGATGGCGCTGACGATTCGAATTCCCAGGAGGGGGAAGAGAGTTTCGGTCAGCCTCCGGCCGGAGTGCCCGCTGGTGGCGGAGGTTTTCCTGGCGGTCCTCCCGGTGGCGGTCCTCCCAGTGGCGGTTTCCCAGGCGGTCCACCCGGTGCAGCTCCGGGAGGAGGCTTCCCGGGTGGAGCTCCCGGCGGTGGACCTCCGGGGGGCGTTCGATAGCAGTCCCCGCGGTCTGTCTCAAGCCAGAACAACGAGAGCCTCCGCCGGTTGCGTCGACAACCGGCGGAGGCTCTGTCGGTTCGATTTTAACGGTCATTTTCATTTCAGCGGGCGCCGCCCGTTCGCCCGGCGAACAACATGAGCCCGGCTCCGTACCCAGGCCGCCGCGGCCAATTGCCGGGCGGGGACACACCAGAAAACTGTCGACAACGCCACCCTCGACAACAACGCGAGACGACCCTTTGGCTGGCGACTGTGATCGGTCAGCCAACGACAGCCCAGAAATCGACTCCCGATCTTCCGCCCGCTGAGACAGTTCTCTGTGTTGTTGCCGATTACTTCGTGGAAATGGCCTGAGCCAGCGGCTTCAGCACATTGTCAACGATTTGCCGCTTCAAAAGCCGTTCGCTGTGTTCCCGCAATTGGGCGATGATTTCTTCATACGTGGTTCCCGGCGGCAGGCTGCCGTATTGCCGGATCGTGAAATACACACTGATCTGTTCTTCAGGAAACTCGCCACGCCGCACCTGAGCGGCTGTGGTGCGGGTCTCGACCAGCAGCCGCGCCTGCAGGCGACAGGTCTCGTCGAGGGCGATGGTGATCGAGGGTTCGATGTTGATGGGCTGCACTCCCGGCATCGCCAGCAGACCCTCGAAACCTGGTGTCACTCCCAGCGCTTCGGCCACCAGCGCGTCATGATTCCCGCGGTACGAGTAGTCGAATCCCATCAGGTAGTCGATCGCCTCGCAATCGAGTGGGCTGACCGACAGCATGTAGGGGATCAGTTCCATCACCAACCGGTGCTGCTCAAACGCCGCATCGATGTGTGGAGGATTGACATACCCCGTGCAGACGCGTCGTGGCTCAACTGAAACCCAGCGGTAGTGTCCCTGCTCCTTGTCCTCTTCCAGCACAAAGTCCCCCGACTCACGCGTGTAAAAGTTGCGCATCGAGGGATAGGTTTTCTGGATCCGCTCAAAGAATCCCAGAATCGTCTCCCGGGAAGAGGGGAGAGCCATCTCGGTATTCAGGTTGACGTTGACGTAGTGGTCGTTTGAAAGACTCGAAAAGTCCATCATGTATCGGATTCCCGTTGGGGGGAAATGTCATGTCGCCAGGTCGAATGGATCACCATTCTATCCATGTCGTGCTCGTAAAATCCGCGTTCACAGGCGAACCGGCTCGCGTGTGGGGCAGCCCCGCCACGCAAAATTTTACGTTGGCCGGAAGTGGTGGTCAAATAAACCCTACGAGGGACCGCTGGGGACGCTGATTTGCGTCGCACCAGAAGTCCGGTCCAGCCGACCGCTCAGAAGAGCAGGCGGTATCTCAGTGCCGTGGGCTGGAGGTATGAATGGCCGCCAAAATCTGTTTCAGCACCCGTGGC
>JBKCTR010000033.1:0-3565 GCA_046318755.1 Planctomycetaceae bacterium | reverse complement strand
TCGGCCTTCCTGGCCGGGTTCTCGACCAACATCTACATGCTGCTGTTCTTCCGCTGCACGACCTTTATCGGCGTCTGCGTCGAGTTCGTGGCGGCGGTGGCCTGGCTGGCCGAGTTGTTCCCCAATCCGATCCAGCGCGAGAAGGTACTGGGCTACACCCAGGCGTTCTCTTCGATTGGCGGGTTGCTGGTGGCCATTGCCAGCGAATATTTGTCGAGCAAAGGAGCGGATGGGAAAGCCGTGGCCGACGCTTTGCCGGCGATCGCCATCCCTGGGTTTCTGACACCGCTGTTGGGACAGATCAAGGAAGGGTTTGAGCATGCCCCCTGGCGGTACACGCTGATGTCGGGGCTGATTCCCGCCTTGCCATTGATCATCATCCGTCCCTTCCTGCCCGAAAGCCCGATCTGGGCTCAGAAGAAGGCGGCGGGAACGCTGCGTCGTCCCAGCTTTGCCGAGTTGTTCTCTCCCGAATTGCGGCGGACGACTCTCGTCACCACGATCATGTTCGCCTGCAGCTACGGGGCGGCGTTTGGGGCCATCCAGCAGCTGCCGGAGATCGTCAAGGGGCTGAAGGGGACCCAGGCCCAGGTCGAAGCGGCGGTCGGCGAATTGAAGCTGCCCCCCGATGCGGACAAGGCCAAGGCGATGAAGATCGCCACCACAATCCGGACCGAGCAAAAGGTTGCCAGCCAGTACACCAAGATGCAGGAAGTCGGGGGGCTCGTCGGCCGCTTTCTCCTCGCCCTGCTGGCGGTCAAGATCGCCAGCAGGCAGAAGTTGATGCGGATTTTCCAAGGTCCGGGGCTGTTCATTGTGCCCCTCATCTTCTACTTCTTCCTGAAGATCCCCAACACCACTTTCTTCGAGCTGGATCTCACGAAGATTTACCTGGGCAAGCTGCCGGTCACGACGATGTCGCTGGGGATGTTTCTGGCCGGTTTGTTTACGGTCGCCCAGTTCAGCTTCTGGGGGAACTACCTACCGTTGGCCTACCCGGTGCACCTGCGGGGAACCGGGGAAAGCTTCGCCGCGAACATTGGCGGCCGGATGTTCGGCACGTCGTTCGCCCTGCTGACCACGACGATTGTCGACATGCTGCCCGCCAGCGTGGGAACCACGCCTGACAAATTCGCGCTGACCGCGGCAGGCGTTGCAGCCTTCGTCTACCTGCTGGGCAACATCTGCTGCTTCTTCCTGCCCGAGCCCGATCCCAACGCGGCCCACGACTGAGTTACCATAGACCGGTTCCAACCCCACGAATCCTGATCTCGAATTGTCGGCTGTGTGAGCTGTACCGTCCCGGTTGTCAATTCATGGGAATGCCGGATGGCGTGTGACGAGGGACCGGTGCCAGGGGAAGTCTCAGCAGTCGCTCGGTTTCAGCCGACGCTTGCCGGGACCAAAAGATGCCTCCGGGTTGGGCCGCTGATTCGACGACGGTTGATTCCCCGCCCCGCTGCTGGTTTACCAAGGTCGTCCGACTGATTCGTCCCGGAGCATCTTCGACTTGCATTCCAATCGCACCTCGATTTTGGCGGGAACCTGTGTTGCTCGGGGATCCATCTGGGCCTCCGGCCCGACGGAACCTTTGCTTCGTTTATGGTTATCGGTCATTGCCGTGTGGTTGGGATTGGCAACGCGTCTGCCCGCCGGCGATGTCGCCCTGCAACTGGCCACGTTCCGAGTCGACGTCACCCCCGCAGTCGGGGAGAGCCCCTGCGCGGGTTTCCTGCGTCGGGTCGACTCGATTGAGCATCCGCTGGAATTGCGGGGGGTGATCTTTAAGTCAGGCACCCAGACCTTTGTCATCGCCGCCATTGATTTCTGCGGGATTTCGAACTCCAGCGATGAAACCCTTCGTGACGCCCTCGCGCGAGCCGCCGGCACATCGCGCGACCGGGTGGCCCTGCAATCACTGCATCAGCACTCGGCTCCGGTGCTCGATCTGGAAGCCGTTCGTTTGCTGCATGGCCCCGACAGTGCAATCGTCCGGGCGCATCTTGAATTCACCGAGAAAATCGCCATCCGCGCCACACAGGCAATCCAGAAAGTGTTGGACTCGCGCATTAAGGTCCATCGGATTGTCTGTTCGCGGGCTTTGGTCGATCGGGTGGCGTCCAATCGCAGAGTTCCCCGCGGTGACGGGACGATTGCGGTACGGACGAGCCTGACCCGCGAGCCGGCGGTCCGCGATGCCCCCGAAGGACTCATCGACCCATGGCTGCGCACCATCACGTTCCATGGCGAAAGGGGGCCGTTGGTCCAACTGCACTACTACTCCACACATCCCCAGACCTTCTATGACGACCAGCGGATCTCGTGGGACTGTGTGGGGATGGCCCGCGAACAGATCCAGCAGGAATCGGGAATCTTTCAGATCTATTTCAATGGCTGTGGCGGAAACATAACCGTGGGCAAATACAACGATGGAACCCGGGAGGCCCGCCGCCAACTCGCCGATCGTCTGATGGCGGCGATGCGACGCTCGTCACAGTCCGACAGCGTTATTGTGGATTTCCAAACCGAGTCGCTGGACACATCCGAGATCCAGTGGCAGACGGCGGCCCTTGGGTTCCAGCTCCGGGAGGACGGACGCTTCGCCCGGGCCGCGATTGAGTCCCAGATGCAGCAGACGCAATCCTGGGACACGCGTCTCGCCGCCGCCATGTTTCACGCCTTCCAGGAACGACTTCGGAGTGGACAGCAGGGCCAGGCCAGCCGACTCCGAATCGGTCCCTTGGATCTGCTGCATCTGCCCGGAGAGCCGTTCGTCGAGTATCAACTGTTTGCCCAGCAGGTCGGTGCCGGGGTCTCTCCGGGGTCATTTGCGTGTGTGGCTGGCTATGGAGATTGCGGCGTCTGG
The DNA here is from genome assembly GCA_046318755.1 of Planctomycetaceae bacterium. GTDB lineage: Bacteria > Planctomycetota > Planctomycetia > Planctomycetales > Planctomycetaceae > UBA10511. Next base: position 699 of record JBKCTR010000033.1, on the reverse strand, counting down.
TACTACGGACCCGATGCGATGTACCGGGAACCCGGCGGATTTGAACAGACCTGGTCGTTCACAGGCCCGTGTCAGGTCTCGGTCGAAGAGGCAATCAAAACCCTCCTGAGGCGAACCGACGACTGAGCCTGTTACCTTCCGTCACAGTCAATTCAGGGTGAGTTTCATTGCGGTGTTCGCGGCTGATAAAAACAACCCAGGCGAACCGGACAGGGAATCGAGGGGAGTCGACCCGCAGTTCATCAATCCTGTTCAATGCCGCCGCCGCCAAATTGGGCGAGAGTTGCAAAGATCAAGAGCGTGCGACAATCGGGCCGGTTCTCAATCAACTCGCTATTGGTCGGATCAACCGCGAATGAGCCCTCGCGGAAACAACATATCTTGTGACGGAGTGGCCGCACTGGTGGCGACCGACAGACTCAGCGAACGGGGCTGCGGGCGACGCGGAAGCCAAAGAAGTTGTAGCGGAGGTCGGGCGAGTCCCAGCCACGGTACGCCGACCGGCAGTGAGACGGGAAGCTGTATCTCCAGCCGCCGCCACGGCGGACCCGGTGCGAAGCCTGCGCGACCAACGGATCCAGTCCACTCAGGCAGATTCTCCCATTACCCATCCAGTCGCCACTCCCACCCGTTCCCGTGCAGGTCGTACAGCCCCCACGCGTTCGCCTTCTTGCCTCCCACTTCGTGCTCGTATTGCTC
>JBKCTR010000032.1:0-3142 GCA_046318755.1 Planctomycetaceae bacterium | reverse complement strand
GCCCTGCAGAACGCCGCCTCGGTGGCCACCCTGCTGCTGACCAGCGACGCCCTGATCGCCGAGAAGCCCAAGGACGAGAAGAAGAAGGGTCACGCCGACCACGACATGTACTAGGCGTCGGCCGGGAACCATGGTTCCCGCCATCGCTGGTGACTCCAACCCCCGTCAGTCCTCGGACTGGCGGGGGTTTTTTCGCGGGTGTTTGGCGAGAGTAAGGCGATATGGCAACCACCACTCGAATGGTGGCGGACTGGGACTTTGGGGCCAATCGGGCCAGGCGACGCATCAACGCCACCACCCACTATCCTTGCGGCTGACCCGCGACGGCTCTGGTGCTGTCACCGGCAGAGGGGGTTGAAACGGGCCATTTTGAGGGACTCAGTTCCGAGACGGGTCTCGATCGATTTGTCATGCAGTTCGCGAGCCACATCGCCCTGACTGTTCGCGAAATGCGATCGTGAGACCTGAACGAGACATTCCGGTGCCTGGCTGGGCTGGTACTCCGATGGCCCGATTGGAACTTCCCGGGCGCACCTGTCACCGATTTGGGTCTGCGATGGCAGACGAGGAACCGCTGGGGTGCAGGGCCAGTGTTCCGTCGCACCGGTGTTCGGTCGCCTGCATACGATGGTCCACACACGATTGCTTTACGATCAGCCACTGTCAGTGCCGGTGGCTCGTTCAGTCACAAGGACTGCGACGCTCTCCACGTCTCTCAACCAGCTTGCGGCTCGGTCAGCACCTGGTGCTTCCAGATGCCCGTTTCGAGATTGCGGGCGTAGTGGGGGGGCAAATGCAGTTGGAGTGTCTGGTCGTCGATCCGTTGCAGCCGGTGCGTGCAGACCACCGCTCCCTGTTCATCCAGAACCCGCAGATGGGCCTGCACCGACTTCGCCAGCGGTGTATCGAGCGTCACGTTGACCTGGTAGCTCGCGTAGCCTGCCCCCATGAAACTGTTCCGCAGGCCAACCGCGTCGGGAAGTTCGGTGGGCACTCTGCGCACATCGGTCCCATAGCCGTAGATCCGGTCGTGGGTGACCGCGTGGTCCCGCACCAACGGCCAGATGCATTCCCGCAGAAACAACTGGTCCGAATAGCGCCCCGCCCCGCGATCGCCGGCGGAATGGATGAACCCGGCGAGTTGCTCTGCAATGCTCCCCAATACGCCCGCCCGTGCGCCGAACAGACCGGCGAGGATCAGTTCGGTATGGCAGCAGTCATCCCGGATGATGTGGAACGGCTTGCCCGAGTTGATCCATTCCTGCACGCACCACGCCTCCCGGGCGTCGAGCAGGGAATCGACGTCGCGCACGAGGACGATGTCGGCCTGGGGGTCGTCCAACGACAGAAAACGCCACGCCGTCGGAAACACCTCGGTTCCCCGGCCACTCATCGAGACGACCTCGGCCCCCTGTTCTTCCAGCCGCCGCAAGATCGCCGGTGGCACACTGTCATCGACATGGAAACGACAGATGAAGCCGGGGAAGTGCTGTTGGGCCGCCAGGCAGTTCAAGACGGCGGTCTCGCAGTACTTCGAATTGTCACCATACAGACTGAACGAGATCAGTCGCCGGGTCCCCCCGTGGGGTGGTGCCAGTGGGCGCGGTCCCGCCTGCATCACCGACTGATCCTTCAGTCGCAGAGCCCGTTGGCCATAACCCACCGCCATCTCTGTGTCTCCCAGCTCATGCACGGCATGGGCGAGATTGGCGAGGATGTAGAAATTGTTCGGCTGCCGCTGCATGGCGTGCTCGTAGAACACCCTCGACATGCGGTGCTCCGACAAACGCAAATGGGCGAAACCCAATTTCTCGCACACATACGCGATCTGGTCCGGTTCGTTGCACTGTTGTAACAACTGCCGCAGAGGCGCGAGTACCGATTCGGGACGGACGTAATGATCCCGTTCGATCGCCTGGATCAACCCGGCCAGTTCTGGTGGAAACGACACGTTCAACATCTCAACACTCCCACCAACACCCGGCTTTCCTGGCCTGACATGCGTTGGATTCGACAGCACTCGCCGGGCCACGGGTGACTTCCCGTTCAGAACCGGACTCTTCCATTCCAGTCGGGCGGTTACCACCACATCAGTCAGCATCACAATCCGCTGGCGTGGCCTCGGTCACACGCAAGAACTCTACTGACAACCCAGGGCCGTCGCAAATCAGATTCCTCAGGTTCGAACCGAACTCAGCGTCCATTGGGCATCGGAGGATTGGAAGTCTGGTATGCTACGGGAGTGAACGCGAGAGAATCTTCACGGACCGATTTGCACGGGACCATTCGAGCCCTGGGAAAGGTGCTTCGCGAGGGGGAATTGTCCTGTGACAGCCCGGGATTTGGTTGTTGCCTGCCGGGGGATGGTCGGTCGGTTCCGTGTGTCGTCAGCAGCAGGATTCGGAGATGAACCCACAGTTTCTTCGAGAGGCAATTCGGCTCTCGCACGACAACCTACGGACCAATGCCGGGGGGCCGTTTGGGGCCGTGGTGGTCCGTGGCGGCGAGATCGTGGGACGGGGATCGAACCGGGTCACGTCAACCAACGATCCGACGGCGCATGCCGAGATCGTGGCGATCCGGGACGCCTGCCGGCACCTGGGAACCTTTTCGCTGGCTGGTTGTGAGCTGTATAGCAGTTGCGAGCCGTGCCCCATGTGCCTGGCGGCGATTCTGTGGTCGCGGTTGGACGGGGTGGTTTATGCGGCGACGTGCGATGACGCCGCGGCTGCCGGGTTTGACGACCGGGTCTTCCACGAAGAACTCCGCCGGCCAGCCAGTGAGCGAACTCTCCCCATCGTGCAGGCCCTTCGCGAGGAAGCCCTCGGTCCCCTGCACGAGTGGCGCGAGAAAGCGGACCGCGTGCCGTACTGATCACACTCGGGTTGCTCTGCCCGTGCAATACCACGGGGGCCACCTGTCAGACCCATGCGGGTGACGATTCGCGACACGTTCCGGGAGCGCGGCATGGGATTGGAAATCGTCGAGCTGACTCTGGAAGTGGAACGGACGTTCGGGATTGAAATTCCCGACCGCGAACTGGAACGCCTTCGCACGGTGGGAGGTTGGTATGCGTGGCTGCGTGCCGTGCTGCCGAACGATTTAGGCGGGACAGCCGCAACCGCGCCGGGTGCGCCAGCAG
>JBKCTR010000031.1:0-2477 GCA_046318755.1 Planctomycetaceae bacterium | reverse complement strand
GCCGGTTCTGGTCGAGGGCGTGGCTCGACACCTCGAGGGCGGCGCACGCGGTGCGCTGCGTCACCATCGCCCCCAGCCATTCGTTAAGGGTGGCCGGGTCGGGAGTGGTCAACCGCGCGGGCAGCGAGTTCACGCCGTCATGGTATTCGATGGTCCCCAAGAGACCCGCCTGATGGCCGGCCGACCGTAGCAGGGCGCGGATCAGCCAGGTGGTGGTGGTCTTGCCGTTGGTCCCGGTCACCCCCGCCAGGGCGAGGTGTCGGCTGGGGTGGGCGGCGAGGGCCGCACAGAGTTCGGAATAGGCCCGCCGGACATCGGGAACGATGCACTGCGGCACATGCACCCCGGAATGCGGCCGGTCGGTCAACAGGGCGGCCGCACCGCGCGACAGGGCGTCGGCAATGTAGCCGGCGCCATCCTGGTGGCTGCCGCGGATGATGGCGAACACCGAGTTCGGCCGGCAGAGGTCGCTGCGGTCGGTGGCGTGGGCGGCGAAGATTCCCGTTCCCCCCACGAAGCTGGCGTGGGGGAACAACCGGCGCAGATCGACGGTGACCGCGCCATGCGGCAGGTCGAAGCGGCGAAGGGCGGGGTGGGGAATCATGGGAAAGCTGGGCAACCGGGGTTGGTCAACAGAAGTTGGGCAACGGGGGTCGACAGGTGAAAGCCAGCGCTGTGACGGGGGGCGTCCATGCTCCGTCACAGCGCACGCGGTTCGATTCCCGGCCCATACAGAGGGGAGTGTCGTTGGAGTCCTTTCCAAGCGACAGATGGGCCGAATTTGGGAACCGAGGGAGGAGATCGGGGGGGAGAAGGGGGAGTCGCGGGGAGTGCGATTCGGGGGTTCGAGGCGGCAGGAGGTGCTGCCGTCGAGGTGGCGGGCATTCTGTTGATTTGCCGGAAACCGTCAATCACTGTTTTGACTTTTTTCCTGCGGATTTGTAAGGCTTACAAAGAGTTTCCTGTCCCTCGTCCCCTCCCGGTTGCGGAATGAATTACTACGCGCATGGGGTCCGCTGGATGGACCGCCCCTGGTATGTGGCGGGAACCGCCATCCCCGACTGGCTGTCGGTGGTGGATCGCCGGGTGCGGGTGCGTTCGAAGACCACTCGGGTGTTTCTCGAAACGGCAACGGGTCATGAGGCCGAATTGGCGCGAGGAATCCTGCAGCACCTCGAAGATGACGACTGGTTCCACCGCACACAGGCGTTTGCGATTGTCTCGGACCGGCTGACGCGCGAGTTCCGCCAGGCACTCCCCGACGACGACGGTCCGCGCCCCCACTTCCTGGGGCACATCGTGACCGAACTCTTGCTGGATGCCGCGCTGATTGCCCGCGATCCCCCGCGACTGGAGCGGTACTACACGGTGTTTGACGAGGTCGATCCCCAGGTGATCGAGGCCACCGTGGGGGCGATTGCGGGGAAGCCTGCGACTGGTTTGGCCTGGTTTGTGACCGCGTTCCGCCACGAGCGGTTTTTGTCGGACTATGTCGATTCGCGGCGGTTGCTGCGTCGGTTGAACCAGGTGATGCAACGCGTCAAACTGGACTCGCTTCCCGACCATGTTCAGGATGTGCTGGATAGCGCCCGGCCCCTGGTCGAAGCCGAGGCCCCGCGGCTGCTGGGAGGCTTCCCCCCGCGGTCGCTCGATCTGCTCGCCCCTCTTGCCGACCCCTCTCTTGCCGATGGAGACGCTCTTCCATGATCTACGGCCTGAACCTGCTGCTGTGGACGACCGAGGTCAACGAAACACACTTCCCGCTGCTGGACGACATTCGCCGCTGGGGCTACGACGCGGTGGAGATTCCGGTCTTTAACCTCGACCCCGCACTGCACCGCCGGGTGGGGGCCCACCTCGACGGACTGGGGCTGAAACGCTCGGCGGTGACGGTCTGCTCCGAAGAGGCGAACCCCATCGACCCCTCGCCCGCAGTCCGTCTTGCCGCCCGCGACTATCTCATGCGGGTGGTCGATGCCTGCCAGGCTGGGGGGATCGAAAAGCTGGTCGGCCCCATTCACTCGGCAATTGGCAAGTTCAGCGGCACCGGTCCCACCCCGCAGGAACTCGCCTGGGCGCGTGAGACCCTCCTGGCTGTCGCCAACCATGCCCAGCAGGCGGGGGTGATGCTGGTCTTCGAATACCTCAACCGCTTCGAGTGCTACCTGGCGACCAGTGCCGCCGAGGCGGCGCAGTTCGTCCGTGAGGTCGATCATCCGAATTTGCGGATGATGTACGACACCTTCCACGCCAACATCGAAGAGAAGTGCGTGGCCTCGGCCATCCGCGACTGTGCCGACGTCTGCGTGCACGTGCACATCTCTGAAAACGACCGATCGACCCCGGGCGAGGGGCACGTCGACTGGGAAACGACGTTCCGCACGCTCAAAGAAACCGGCTACGACGACTGGCTGGTGATCGAGGCGTTCGGGCTGGCCCTGCCGGCCATCGCCGCCGCCACCAAGATCTGGCGGCGG
>JBKCTR010000030.1:0-13966 GCA_046318755.1 Planctomycetaceae bacterium | reverse complement strand
GATTTCGGCCAGCGGCAGCAGCAGGGCCGAACTCCACAACCAGCGCCGGTCGCGCGACCAGAGCACGTGCAGCAGTGCCACTGTGGCCAACCCCCGCAGTTCCCAGGCAGTCCACCCGGTGGTTCCTCCCCGAGCCAACTCGCTGAGAGTCAGCCCCAGCGCCAGGCAGCCGAGCACAACCACGCCGGACAGGCGGGTTTGCGGAATCTCCCCTGTCAGTGCGGCGGCCCGCTGTCGCAGCCCCGCCTCCAACAGCCACAACCCGAGTGTGCCACACACGAGGCACAGTCTGAGCACGGGCCACGCGGTGAGTCCCCAGGGCAGAGCCCGCTGAGCCAGGAAATGAGCCAGCAACAGGGCTGCCGTTGCACAGGCGAAAGTGCGCCAGATGTGACCGAGGCGGAGGCTTCGCCATTCCAAAGGGGCGGCGAGCGCCGCCAGGGCAAGGACCCACGAAATCGCTCCCAACAGCGAGGGAAACACCCCCTGTGCGGCAATCCCCGCACGCAGTGCCGTCATCGACCAGATCACTGGAATCTGGCTGATCACCCAGAGCGACATACCCAGCACGCACTGGGTGACCAACAACGGGGGGAACTGTTGCCGATTCCAGACTCCCGCGACGTCGTCCCTCGACGGGATAATCGCCGTGGCGAAACCGAGCCGCCGACGTCCCCCCTGCCAGCCGAGGGCCGCGAGGCTGGCCACCACCGAATTCCAGAGGATCAATTCCAGTGACAGCGTCTGGTCGAGGGGACGCCCGGCACGGGCCGCGAGATAGGCCACGATCGAGGTGGCCGAGATTTGCAGCAGCAGCCCCGCCCCGAAGACATAGGCTCCCTCGGCGAAGCAGATGGCGTGGCCAATGAGCACGACGGCCCACACGATGAGCGGGACGGCGTAGTTCGCCGCGACACCGATCTGGTGGAAGAACGTTCCTGGCTCGGGCCCGACGAGCGGATTACCCCGCAGCGCGCTATTGAAGAGGAACAGCATCACCGCCAGGAACGGGCCGATCCCCAGAATCCAGGTGAGCCAGGAGATCAGCACGATCGGCGAAGAGAACCGCTGCACCAGAGGAGGAACTTCGGCCTGGGGATCACGACGACGGGCCCAGCGGGTCAATCCAACAAGTGAGGATTGCATCAGCAAACCGAGCAGTGCCGAGAGGAGGGCGATCCAACCGGTGACTCCCAGCGAAGTGCGCCAAGGATCCCAGATTTCCGGTTGACGGGTCAGAAAGACGCCCACCAACAGGCCCATGGCGGCAAAGAGACACAGCATCGCCCCCTGGCTGAAATTGGCCAGGCGCTGGCGATGAGGTGCCAACTCGGCCAACCGCTGTGCGAACCAACCGCCCGGAAGGGAGGTCTGCCGGGAGCGGCTGATCCAGATGAGACTGGCCACCAGAGACACCCAGAGTGACGCGCCCCAGCGCCAGGCTGAGGCGGTGGCGACGGCGGAATCCCAGTGGAAGGCGACCAGGGGGCAGACGGCGGCGAGGGCCAGGCTCGCGCCTACGGAGTTGCGCACGTTCGGACATTGCCACTGCCACCCACACCACAGAGCCAGAACCAGGGTGAGCCAGATCCAGGTTCCCCGACCAGCGGCCGGCGTGTGGGGAGTCTGGGAGAGCTCATAGGCGGAGAGAGGAGGGACGACGCGGAATGGCTTGTTCGACTCGGGTTCCCCGCGTGTGCGAACCCGCTGCTGCGCTGCTTCGTGGTCCAATCGAGCCTGTTCCACCGCGCCGGACGAAGCCAGGCCGAGGGCGACGTTGCGGGGGGTGAGTTCCCGGGCGGTTCCGGGCAGGGCCGCGTAGCCGGCCACCAGCAGCACTCCCAGAAGTGACAAACTGGCCAGCAGGCGATCTCCGGAGACCGCGGGACTGGCGAAGAGCCAATTCGATACAGGAGGTTCGGTTTGACGTGCCTGACGTGCCGCCAGGGCACGCAGCACCAACCAGGCCAGAGCCTGCAGGCTCAACACGATTCCCAACAGTTGCCAGGTGCGGGGATCACGACCCAGTTGTGGCGCGGGGTCGCTCCAGGGATGCGACTGCAGCCATTGACGGGCTCCTGCCAGGGAGGCGGCCGCCAGCAGCAACTGGAAACCACTGAAGATCGGTTGTGCCAGCGTGAGTTCGCCCCGACGCAGCCAAGAAAGAGCCATCCACAGACCGGCACTCCACAGTACCTGCCACGCCAAGCCCCCGAAGGGAATTCGAAACCACTGCAGGGCGATGTCGGCCATCGCCACGGTCGAAAGCCCAAGGCCACCCAGTGTCAGCCAGGCGGGCAGGGGGCTGTTGGCGAGGAAGGTGAACCCCGTCAGACGCCGCGTCCAACCACTGCCGACCACAGCCAGAAACAGCGTGATCAGACTGGTAGCCAGCAGAGGCACGGCCGGGCGTGAGTATTGCAGCCATTCCGGCCAACGGAAGAAGAGCCCCTGCGCACTCGCGAGAGTCAGCAGGATCATTCCCGTGATGGCCAGGCCGAAGACCGCACTTTGCAGTTTTCCCTTGGGGAGCAGGGAATTGGGGGCATCGGATGACGTGAGCGGAAGGGCTGAATGGGCGCCGGAATCGGTTTGGGGCACCCCACGCTGTTGTTCTACAACCGCAGCGCCCACCAGGGCCAACAGCCCGTACACCAGCAGCGAGAAAGTGGCACCTCCCTGGTCTCCCATCCGGCCGAATCCCAGGAGCAGGATCGACAGGAGGCTGAGGGCGGCGAGGGTCCCCGTTCCCACCAGCAGCCAGCGGGCATCGTCAGGGAAGCGGCGTCGGCAACTGACAGCTCCGGCCAGCGTGGTCAGGACCAGTGGAATCAGGGCGTTCCCGAGGTACGGAGCGGTCAGGGCGGCCCGAAGTTCGGCCGGGTCGGCAGACTGCCAGGTGAGCGGGCCCTGGAACATTCCCAACAGCAACAGCCAGGCGATGGTCACGCCAGGCAATGCGGCCAGCCAGAGGGCGGGACGCCGTTGCCAAACGGCGACGGCCGCCAGGACAAGGGCACCCACCAGTGAGGTCAGCACCACCTGTCCGCTGAAGGGCCAGGCCAAGACCAACCCCAGGGCAAGCACCACCATCGCCACCAAACTGAGGGTCGAGGCCGCCAGGGGCTCGAAGGACGAGGCGGCCTGAGGTGGCCGTCGGCCACGCCAAAGTCCGTGCGAAAGACCGGGGAGCGCCAGCAAAGGCAGAAGAGGGGCCAGACTGTGCCGAATCAGGTGTTTCTGCTCTGATCGGTAGACCAACAGCCCCAGCGGGACCAACACGGCAAGCGTGCTGGTGGCCAGCGACCACCAGCCGCGGTCGATAGCCGGCTCTGCGAGCGGTGGCGTTGCGGACGGCAGGGGATCAGCCTGGGTCGCGAGGCCCGAGTGGGCAAAGATCGACTGGCGTGACCGCATCCCCATGAGGTGCGCGGCGATGTACGGGAGGGTGGTAAGCAGGCCCCAGGCCAGTGTGGTGACTGTTTCGGAACCGGAGGCGTGGATGCGCCCGAACACCAGACTGGCCAGGGCAGGGCCAAGGATTCCCAGCATGAAGGCCAGAGGTTGTGAGGGGCCCAGCACGCGCCCCGCCCGCCAGCAGAGCCAGCCGAACAGCATGGTGGTGACCACTTCCCCCACGAGTGTGATCGGACTGGTGGCGGCCCCCTTCGAAAAGGCGGCGATCGCCAGAAAGTTGAGGGGCACCAGCAGGCTGCCGATGGCGTAGAAGGCCCGGCTGGTCGAGGGGAGCTGCAATCGCGTACCGGCGTAGCGACCGACGGCGAACAGCGCCGCGGTGAATCCATTGAACACGACGAACTTCAGGAATGGAGACTGGGCGATCTGGCTCCAAAAGCTGATCACCAACGCGATGGACCCGCAGACAATCAACAGACCGCCGATCAGTTCGCCCCAGTTCAGATTGCGCTGCTCCATAAAGGAGAGCAGCCAATCACGTTTCTTGGGGACCGGAGGTGCCGGGGGGGTTGGTTCTGGGGGACCGGCCGCGGGTTCTTCGAGCCAAATCGGTTCGGCTGGTTCCCCCGATGGATCGGCGAGTTCCGACCTCGCCGGTAAGGTCTTCGCGTACCTCTTCGAAACGGTCTCTTGGGGGCCCGCGGGGGTTGGTTGCTTGGCGTCGGTTGGCGTGGCGGCCGGCGCGGGAGGGACCGTGGTCGTCACTGAGGTCGAGCCGGGCAACGGGGCCGGTCGCAGCACGGCGGTGGCGGCGTCGAGGCCGATTGTGACCGCTGGGGCAGTCACCGTTGGGGCAGTCACCGGCGGTGTCTGACGGATTTCCTCGGGGCGGGTGGCGGCAAGCCGCTCGAGTTCGGCCTGGAGGGTCTCCCGCAACTGCCGCGAGACCTCGGGGGAGAGTAACTGGCGTTTCGACAACAGCTCGAGGTGCCGCTGGAGTTGCTGCAGCACTCGTTGCGGCCGCGGTTCCGCTTTGGCAAACCCCCAACCGCACCGAAGGCAGCGCGATTCGTCGGCGGGAATTCTCAGGCCGCAATCCGGGCACGAATTGGCCGGGGGCGCTGTGGGGCTCTGGCCGAAGATTCCCGACATCGCCCGGACAATCAAGGCGACGACGGAGACCATAATGAGCATCACCAGGAGGGTCACCAGTGGAGTGGTCATGGTCTGTGTCCCCAAGACAATGTGTGGCAAAACTCCCCCCCGGGCTGGAGAGGCAATGTCACCGGATCATGTGGCTTCGGCGAAAGCTGCCGGTGAGTCTGCGGATCGCCCAGCCCGATGCCAACTCGCAAGCAGGCCCTGTGTGATGCGGTTGGATGGCGAAGAGATTTGTGAAGGCCGCTGTGCGGCACGTCGGGTGGCAGCATCGTCCTGGCCGGGTGGGGGAGGGAATCATCTTCCCTCCGAGGAGTGGTCACCTGCCGCCACGGTACGCATGGGGGGGGCAGTTCAGCGAGGAATGGGATCATGGTTTCTCCCTTCATTCCACAGGAAGCCCGAGGTGGTGACCAGCGACCAAACGCCAATTCCAGCGAGAACCGCCAGAAAGATGTTCCAGCCATGCGATTCGATTCCCCGGCCCGCGAAGTAGTAGAACCCGGCGGTTGTCGCGAAGCCAATCGCGTCGAGCAACGACACCAGAAACCCGGAATGCCGTCCCCCAAACTGCATCGAGAAGACACTGGCCGGGATGTAGTAACAGGGGGACAGGCAGATCCCGAGCACCAGGAACAGCAGGCTGGCCACGATCCACGGGGGCAGGCCGGCGACCGCGGTGGGGGTCAGACGCGACAAGAGCAGCAGGCTGGCCGTGGCGACGGCCAAGAGCAGAGCTGTGACTCCCGCCATGCGCCGATGGCCCAGGCGGTCGAACACATAGCCCCCCGCCAGTACGGAGATGAGGCTGCCCAGGGGAAATGCCGAGGCAACACGGCTGGCCTGGGGGGCGGTCAGGTGCAGTTGATCCTGCAGGAACATCGGGGCGAGCAGCAGGAAGTCCCACAGGATGGCCAGACCCATCAGGCTGCCGGCGATTCCCCAAAAGCGGGGATTGAGCACCATTTTCGAGAGGGCGGTCGCCAGGGGCAGATGATCGAACGGGCCAGCGGGCTGCCGGTGCGGCTGGCAGTCGGGCAGGCCATCGGTTTCCCCAACCGGTTGCGGCGGGGTCTCCCGCAAGAGCCAACCATGGGCGAAGGCCACAACGACCCCGGCGGCCGTCGTCAGCCACAGCAAAGTGCGCCAGGGGATGGCGGTTAACAACGATCCCAACAACAGGGTGGCAATGAGAGCACCCACCCGGGAACTGGTCGAGAGGATCCCCCACACGCGTCCGTACTGCCGGGGGGCGAACCAGTGGCCGATGATCTTGGTCATCGAAGGCCACCCGGCGGCCTGGGCCATGAGCGTGACAAACAGGGCGGCCTGGAACGCACCCAGATGATGCGCGGTCGCGAACAATGCCACCCCCAACGAGGCAACCAGCAGCGCCGCCGTGAGGGTCACCCGTCCGCCGAACCGGTCAGCCGACCAACCGCAGACGAACTTGCCCACCAGGGCTCCCACGGTCCCCGCCGCCAACACCTGGCTCCACTCGGCGAGACCAATCCCTATAGAAGCCTCGCCTCGAATGGCTGTCCCCACCACCGAGGGAATCATCCGCAGAACCATCGAGGTGGCATACGCGAGATAGAGTGTCGCAACGGTTTGCACCTGCGGCAGCGTGCGGGAGGGAACGACGGGAATGGGGGGCACGGCCAGCGGAGGAGAGAGTGTGCTCATGGCAGCGTTGGGCCTGATGACCTGCGGAGAATGAGGCTGTGTGTTTGGTGCGATCAGGAGGCCGTGACGCACAGTCGAGAGTGACCGGCACTGCGAGAGAGCAGTCCCGTGAGCGACTCTGTGAGGGATTGCAGCAGGGAGTCGGAGGGGGCCGAACGGTCGCGCCGGGGTTCGACGAGCAGTGGTTCTCCCACGTGAAGGATGACGCGGCGCGGACCATGCACCGGGATCTGACCGGTGAGTTGCTCCTCAAAGCGTTCGACGGTTTCCAGCAGGCGGTCGGTGGTCGGGTGCGAGGCGACGTAGCGGGCCGGGTAGAGGCTGAGCGCCTGAGCGAACTCGGCGATTCGCAGGTGCTCCCAGCGGCGGCGCATTTCGGCACCGGTCAAGTCGCCGCCGGTCAGTTCATCACCGATCATGTCGGGAACGATGACCCGCCGCAGTTCCTTGACCCGGGCAATGACCGACCCCGAAGGAGTGGCCCGCAGCCATTCCGTCTCGAGCGGTTGCAGCAGGTGGTCGATCAGCGATTGGAGCCGATCTTCGAGAGAACCCGCCTGGGGGCATCCCAGATGCTCGATTTCCTGAAGGGTCAACAGGGCGTCTCCAACCTTGGTCACCCGCTCGACCAGCGATTTGCGGCGGGCCGGTTGCCAGCCCAGACGGGACTCGAGGCCAGAGAGAATGTCCCCCACCGTTTGTGCGGCGTCTCCCTGGAAGAGATACCGGATGGCGATTGGAACGGTGTAGATCCGTCGCGAGGCAGCGGTCGGGTTGTCTTGGTCTTTGGCCACCCGGGCGGCTGCCGTGCGAGCGATGAACGAGACTCCTTCCTGGAGCGGTTGAAGATGGTCGTTGGCCTGGCTGAGTGCTCCCTCAGGAAAGATCACCAGGGGCCGCTCGGCCCGCACCAAAATGTCGACTGCGGCCTGGATTGACTGTTTGTCGATTCCCTCGCGGTAGACACTGAACCCCCCCAGCCGGCGGAGCGCCCAGGCCATCCCGCGGTTCCCCCGAAACAGGTGCGAACTGGCCATGGTGTAAAACGGCTGATCGAGGACGGCCGAGAGCTTCTGCAGCACCAGGGCGTCGGTCATCCGGCAATGGTTGGGGGTTAGCAAGACACCGTGACCGGCCTGCCGCAAGGCGGCGATCTGCTCGGATCCCTCGACGTCGATGCGGGAAATCTGCTGGCGGTATTTGAGCCAGGCCAAAACGGCGGGACGGAGCAGCCGTGGCCACACAAGACCCCGATGGGGGGGGACAAATTGGTATTTGCTGTCGACCACAATCAGAGGGGCCATGGTGTGTGTGCCTTTCAAGCAGAGAAGCCAGATCCACGGGTGGGAAGTGCAGGCTCTGTGCCAGATTGGTGAGTATTTTCTTAAGTCTATTTCAGGTAATGACTTATAAACTCTCTGTGGATTCGGGATGATGGATTCGATAACATGGGGATGTCAAAAAATGATGGGTGGACGATCATTTTTTGTCGGTGGCTGGTCCGCTGACTGAAAGCCTGAGGGGAACGACATGCGACTGTTTGAAGAGGGGGACCTGCGGTTTGTGCAGGCAGTGGGGGAGTTGAGTCAGGCGAATCCCTTTTTGCCGGAGCGGATGGAATGGGAGCGGCAGGCGCTGGGGGACGAGTATGTCGAGGAGACCCTGGGCTATTGGGCGTACACTTCTGACCAGACGGTGCGACGCCGGGCCAATCTGTTGCGGCTGATCGAGCGGGCCCGCGCCTTGGGAGAGACGACGCGCGAGAAACTGCGGGTTGGCGAGGCTGGACGCGGCGGCCGGTGGAATGACGGCGATCTGCAGCTCTACGATGATCTGGTGATTTATGTTTTGTTCTACGAGATGTTCGACCTGTGGGGCCGTCGCGACTTCAAGATCCTCGAGCGGGAAACTTTAGATCGGGACGCCTGGAGGCGGTTTTCGCCCCGGTTTGACCACTGGTTCGAATTGGGGAGCCAGCCCTTTCCCACCAGGGCCCGCAAAGTGGCGTTGTTCGAATTGTTCCACCAGGTGTATCGGGCGTTCTTCAACATCTTCGAGTGCGTCATTGGGCAGTCGGTTCCCGCTGCGGAACTGCGGGCCCGCATCTGGCAGTCCATTTTCTCCCACGACTTTCGGAGATATCGGCGGGGACTGGCCCCCACGATGAGGCAGGTGACCACGCTGATCACGGGTCCCAGCGGCAGTGGCAAAGAACTGGTTGCCCAGGCGATTGGAACCTCGCAGGCGATTCCGTTCGATCCCCGGCAGGAACGGTTCGCCGCCCAACCCGCCGAGAGCTACCACGCGATCAACATCTCGGCGTTCGCCCGCAATCTGGTGGAATCGGAACTGTTTGGTCATGCGAAAGGGGCGTTCACCGACGCCGCGGGAGCCCGCACGGGTTGGTTGGAGGCGTGTGGCGATCATGGCTCGGTGCTGCTCGACGAGATTGGAGAACTCGACGCCACCACGCAGGTGAAGCTGCTGCGGGTCTTGCAGAACCGCCAGTACCAGCGATTGGGTGAGACCAAGATCCGGGAGTTCAAGGGGAAGGTGATTGCCGCGACCAACCGGGATCTGCGGCGGGAGATTGTGGCGGGGAACTTTCGTGAGGATCTCTACTACCGACTCTGTTCCGATGTGATTGAAACCCCGTCGCTGGCGTCGCAGGTGCGCGACAATCCCGCTGTACTGGAGCAGTTGGTTCCCTACATCGTGGCCCGGATGGCTCCCGGAGAGACGCCGGCGCTGGCGGACGAGGTGCTGGATTGGCTGCGGAAAAACCTGGCGGCCGACTATTCCTGGCCCGGGAATTTCCGCGAGCTGGAACAGTGTGTTCGGAATGTGATGATCTGCGGACGATACGTTCCCAACCCCCCTCCGGCCGGACTGCCTGGTGGTCTTTTGGGGGCAGATCTCTCGAACGGCGGGCTCTCGGTGGAGGTGGCCGAGTTGGCGCAACGGATCGAGCGGCAGGAACTGACCGCCGACGAGTTGCTGCAGGAGTATTGCCGATTGGTGTACCAGCGGAGGGGGAGTTTCGAACAAGCCGCCAAACGACTGCAGTTGGACCGGCGGACGGTGCGGGCCAAGGTGGACGGCCGAGAATGAATTCCGAAGGGAATCGAAGAGGCTGCGGCGTGTATGACCGAGTGAACGGCCGCGCTGGGCCTCAGAACGACAGTCTGGCGGTCGTGACAGGGTGAGGTTCCGCGACCAGAAAGTCTGAGATGAATTTCACGCTGCATCCCCGCCAGTTGATGGAGTACCTGCGGGAAGAGAAGCCGGTGCCCCACGCTGCCGACCTGCTGCTGAGGGGGGCCCGGGCCGGGTTGCCGGAATTGCTGAATGAGTTGGGAACTCGGATGGAGGGATTGAGTTCCGGCGAGGCGGCACGCCGCCTGAACGAACAGGGGCCGAACGTGCTGCCGGGCCAGGGTGCACCGGGGCCGCTGCTGTTGTTGTGGCGGTCGGTGCGGAACCCTGTGGTGGTGTTGCTGGCCATCCTGTCGACCATTTCGTTCGCCAGCGGGGATGTTCGGGCCGGCGGGATGATGGTCTTGATGCTGGTCATGGGGGTGGGGCTGAAACTTTATCAGGAAGTGCGGGCCGAGAATGCGGCCGCTCGCCTGAAAGCCCTCATTTCGGTCAAGGCGACGGTCCGTCGCGATGGTCAGCCGGGCGAGATTCCCGTGTCGAAACTGGTGATCGGCGACGTGGTCGAGCTGGTGGCGGGAGACCTCATTCCCGCCGATGTGCGGCTGTTGTCGACGCACGATCTCTTCGTGGCCCAGGGGGCGTTGACCGGGGAAAGCCTGCCCGTCGAGAAGTTTCCCACCTGCCGTGAGACGACCACACAACCCCTCGAATTGAACAATGTGGCCTTTCTGGGGAGCAGTGTCTCGAGCGGAACGGCCACCGCGGTTGTGCTGGCGACCGGCTCGGGAACGTTCCTGGGAGGGGTGGCCCAGTCTCTGTCGCTGGAACACCCGGCCACGGCGTTTGATCAGGGGATCGCCCGCTTCACCTGGCTGATGGTGACGTTCACCCTCGTCCTTGTACCGCTGGTGTTCGTCATCAATGGGGTGACCAAGGGGAATTGGAGAGACGCGTTTTTCTTCGCCGTAGCGGTGGCGGTGGGCCTGACTCCCGAGATGCTGCCGATGATTGTGACGGTCTGCCTCTCGCACGGCGCGCTGGTGCTGTCGCGAAAGCAGGTGATCGTCAAGCGGATCGGTTCCATCCAGAAACTGGGGGCGATGGATGTGCTGTGCACCGACAAAACCGGAACGCTGACGCAGGACCGGGTGATTCTCGAACGCTACTGCGACGTTGAACTGCGCAGTGATCCCGAGATTCTGCGGCTGGCCTATCTGAACAGCCACTTCCAAACTGGTTTGCGCAGTGTGCTGGACCAGGCGGTGCTGGCCCACACCGAGCAGCACTCCCCCGGGCGGATCGACGAGTTCCGCAAGGTGGACGAAATTCCGTTTGATTTTCAACGGCGGGTGATGTCGGTGGTGGTGCGGACGCCGGAAGGAACCGATCGCCTGATTTGCAAGGGGGCACCCGAGGCGGTTTTCGCGCGCTGCACGCACTACGCCCGCAACGGCGCCATGCAACCTTTGGACCCGGAGCATCTGGAGCATCTGCGTCCCGAGTATGAGCGGCTGTCATCCGATGGCTTTCGGGTTTTGGCGATTGCCACGGCAGACTCGGCGCCCCGCGAGCAGCCGGGAGGAGAGGCCACCGCCTGGTCCCCCCACGATGAGGCAAGTCTTACCCTCCGGGGATACATCGCCTTCCTGGATCCTCCCAAAGAGTCGGCGGGGAGTGCCCTCGAGGCGCTGCGGCGGGATGGCATCGAGGTCAAGGTATTGACTGGAGACAATGAACTGGTCGCCCTCAAAGTGTGCCGGGATGTGGGTTTGCCAGTCCCGCGGACCATGCTGGGGAGCGAGATCGACGTGCTCACGCCCGAGGAACTCGCCCGCCGGGTGGCCGAGACCACGCTGTTCGCGCGGGTGTCTCCTCTGCACAAACAGCGGATCATCGAGGTGCTGCGGGCCCAGGGGCATGTGGTGGGTTTTCTGGGGGATGGCATCAACGACGCGCCAGCCTTGCACGCCGCCGACCTGGGAATCAGTGTCGACACGGCTGTCGACGTGGCGAAGGCCACTGCCGACATGATCCTGCTGGAGAAATCGCTGTTGGTGCTGTCGGCCGGGGTGATTGAAGGGCGGAAGGTGTTCGCCAACATTCTCAAGTATGTGCGGATGGGGGCCAGCAGCAACTTTGGCAACATGCTGAGCGTGGTGGGGGCCAGCGCGCTGGTCCCTTTTCTGCCGATGGCGCCGGTGCAGATTCTGGCCAACAACCTGTTGTACGACCTCAGCCAGACCGCGATTCCCACCGACGAGGTCGATGCCGAGCTGATCGAGAAACCGCGCCCCTGGGATCTGCGGGAATTGACCCGTTTCATTCTCGCCGTTGGGCCCTGTTCCTCGGTGTTCGACTACACCACGTACCTGATGTTGTTGTTTTGGTTTGGCTGTGCGGCGGTGGGGACTCCCGGGGACCGGGAGCAGAGCGTCCGGGTCTTCCAGACCGGCTGGTTTGTGGAGAGTCTGCTGACCCAGACCCTGATCATCCACATCATCCGGACCAACCGGGTGCCGTTTCTGCAGAGCCGTTCTTCCTGGGCACTGGCGGTGATGTCGGTCTGCGTGGCGGGAGTGGGGCTGGCGCTGCCTTACACGTCGCTGGGCACGTCGCTGGGGTTCACCGCGCTGCCGCCGGGGTACTGGGGGTTTCTGGCAGTGACGCTGCTGGGTTACGCACTGCTGACCCAAGGGGTGAAGGGCTGGCTGCTGCGGCGGGGCTGGATCTGAATGCGACCGGTGGCTGGCCTCGCGGCGGCTCAGAAACGCCAGAGAAACTGGGTGTAGAACACCATGGCGTCGTTGTCGGTCAGGGAGACATAATCGGTGTTGCGGTAATCAACCTGAAAGCCCAATTGCACCGTCTTGGTGACATCCCAGAACAGGCTCGAAAACCAGGCGTCGTTGAGGGCAATGCCATCGGCCGCGAGGTCTCCCCGAACGGGGGCGTCGAGTCCATATCCGCCGTGGATCACGACCCGATCATGGATGTAATAGAACGCCTCGAGAAATCCGCCCGAGCCTCGGACGGCCCGATAGCTCTTCGAATTGAAGGTTTGGAAGATATTGGCGGCGTAATTGCCCAATCCCTGACCGACGTATCCCTCGCCGAGGAAGCCAAACAGGTCTGTGACGTTCCACTTGCCATCTAGCGACAGTCCCCAAACGTCGATTGAGCTGCGGATGATTGTGCCGTTTTCGATGTCATCGATGGTGGTGATCAACTGGCTGTTGCGCAGTTGACCCAACACGCCGGCGGCGGCGATTTCGAGTGATCGTTCCTGCCGGCCTCCCGGATATTCCTCCCGTGGGCCAAATCCCAGGGCGACACGTCCTTCGACGTTGGGCCAGCCGTTCGATTCGGTGGAGCGGCGATTGTTGTCGATCAGAATGGTTGTGGTGGGGTCACTGAGGGCGAATTGAAACGTCGTTTGGAAGTCATCGACTGGGCGGACGAAGTGTTCGATGCGAGCCTGACCCCGGAAGGTCCCCGAGTTGCCGGTGCCCCCCATCAGCGAAATCGGGATCACCACCGGATCGCGCGGGGCGAACAGGTCGGGCTGCAGGCCAATCGCGAATCGCCAGTCGTCATTCTTCACATCGGCGAAGGCCACCACGGGAAGCAGTCCATAACTGTCGGACGTCAGGCTCGAGTTGGTCAGGTAGAGCTTCAGGAAGGCGCCCGGGGTGAACCCACCGGTCTCGGGGCCGGTGAACACGGCCTGAAAATTGGTCTGTCGGGCATGCATCTCGAACGTGTTCGTGTTGTTGCCAAACGCCGATGGAGGCAGCACGAACAGAGGATTCCAGGGAACGAAGGTCCGCTGGGTTGCCGCGATTCCGACGAGCGACACATTTCCCCCCAAATTCAGCGTGCTCGTGTCGTTGAACAGCGACACCGTGTGCCCCGGGCCAATCCGATCGGCGGGAGACTGAGCGGGAAAGAGCGGCGTCGTCGGGGGGATTGGGCCGCGCGGCGCAGGAGGGTTCGTGCCAGACCAATCCAGCGGCTGCTGTTCCGGTGGGTCGTACGAACTGCTCCCCTCAGAGAACTGGGGGGGAGATTCCTCGAAATGATCCTGAGAATCGACCGGGGAGGGGGGTTGCGCCGGGGCTGACGACAGGAGGGTCGACAACAGCCCCAGACACAGGGCGAACGTTCGAATCTGGCAGTGCATGACCTGCTCTCGCATGCGAACCGGAAACTGAGCCCAAGCCAAAACTGGGCCAGCCAGACCCATCCGCAGGGCCAGATAGCAGCGCCCGACCGACTCGACAAGAGGAATTCACCACGCATGTCGGAGAGAGTTTCCCAGCTTGTCTGGACTGTCTGTCTTACCTCACAGACCGATGGGCGGGGGCTGTCGATGGACGTTGAATCGGTTACAGTCACCACAACGGAATGGGTCTGGACCAGCATCCTTCGAGACGCGTCATGAATGCCTCACTGCGACGTCGCACGTTTCTCTCGGCCTGCGGTTGGCTGGCTGTGGGCCAGGCCGATTTCCTGCCGGGCTGGGCCCGTTCTGTGGTCGAGGCCGCCG
>JBKCTR010000029.1:0-3246 GCA_046318755.1 Planctomycetaceae bacterium | reverse complement strand
CCGCGGGAGATCTGCCGGGAGCCCGCGAGACCCTGGCCGCCCACCGCGCCGCACCGCGGGTCGAACAATTGGCCGCCCTGATGCAGTTGGTCCACCTCGACGGCAGCTTCGATCTCGATGCGCCGCAACCGGGCCGGCTGGCGGGAGATTGGCAGGCCCCCCTGGAGACTGGTCTGACATTGCAACTTTGCCAGCAATCACGGTGGGACGCCGCCGCAGCGTGGGCGCGGCAACTGACCGACCCCCTCGCCCGGGATGAATCTCTGCTGGTCTTCGCCGAACTCAGCGCCCGGCGCCAGTTGTCTCAGCAGCCGCCGGGGGACCTGACGGAGATCCAGGGGTTGGCCGAATCGCTCTCTCCGGTCGGCAAGCTGCGGTTGGCGACGCGATTGGCCCTGATCCAATCCAGCCTGGGTCAGGCCGAAGCGGCGCGGCAAAACGTCTCGGCCGCCACGACCCAACTGGCGGGCTTCGCGGTCCCCACCCCTCCCCGCCTGCCGACGCTCAAGTCGGTGTTCGACGCCAAAACCCCCGATCCCATCCAGCCGCAGCAATTGGGTCGGGCCTGCCAGGAACTGGCCCAGGTGCAGTTGGATCTCAAGCAGCCGGAGGAGGCCTGGAAGACCCTGAAGGTGGGTCTATCTCACCTGCGGGGGGCGGGCCCGGGACTGCTGGCCATCCGCGGTCTGCGTGCGCGGGGGGAAGGGACGGAAGTGGAGGGGTTGCGGCGGGAACTGAAGAAGATTCTGGCCCTGGCGAATGACGATCAGGTGCAGCGCGAGTTGACCCGTTTCCGCCAGCGCACGGTCGATCTCGAGCGGGCCGCCCAGGTGCGGTTTCGGGGACAGGTCGATCTGCTGGCCGCCGCTCTCGAGATGGGTCTGGCCGAACCGGCGTGGAAGGAAATCCTGGCGATTGACGGGCAACAGGGGGATGACGACCGCGATCCCGTGCTGAGCAGTGCGCTGCCCCCCTTGGCCGCCCTGGCGTTCGAACGGGCCGGGAAACCAGAGCCAGCGCAGGCAATCCGCAGCGACTTCGCCAACCGGGCCGCGGAGGCCGAGCCACAGGAGGCAACCCGCATCATTCCCCATCTTTTGGCGCAGGCCTGCGAGGCCGGGGAGGTGCGGCGGGGCCTCGAACTGCTCAAGACCTATCTCACCGAAAGTGGAGACCTGCAGACCGAGACGCTGCGGTTGATGTGCCAGTTGGTCAACCGGGGCAAATTGGAGACCGCGTCCCAATTGGCGAATGGCATTCCCCTGGAGTCGCTGCGGGACGACGCCCTGTTTCTCCTGGCGGCCCGGGCCGCCCGACTCGACCAAGGCGCCCCTCTGAAACAGGTGTTGCCCAAGGTCCCGGCGGTCAACGACGCAGCGTCGCTGTACGCCGGCCTGGCCTCGGGTTGGGGAGAGCTCTCCCGAAGCAAGGGGGCGGCTGCGCCCTGATGGCCCGGTCCAGTGAGTTGCGCCAATCGCGGCGCCTGCCGGACCCGAATGTTTCCGAAACAGAACGACGCGCGGCGGACCACTCCCGACCGCGATGGGAAGCGTGTGGCAAGACTTGCGTCGCAGCCCTCACTCGCTACCCTAAAGACGCTGACTTCACCTCCAGAGAAGGCTCACCCCGATGCGCGATTTTGATTACTCCGCCCCCACCTCGGTTGCCGAAGCGGTTCGGCTGTTGAACCAGAGTCCCGGGGCCGGACGCCCCTTGGCGGGCGGAACCGACCTGATCGACCAGATTCGGCTGGGACGTCATCAGCCCGATCTGGTGGTCGACATCAAGCGAATTCCTGAATTGAATGTTCTGGAACTGAGCACCCGGGGTTTGCGGCTGGGGGCGGCCGTCCCCTGCAGCCGGATTTATTCCGATCCCGGCATCGCCCAGGATTATGCAGCGCTGGTCGACAGCGCGCACATCATCGGGGGGATCCAGATCCAGAATCGGGCGAGCGTGGGGGGCAACCTGTGCAACTCGGGGCCCGCGGCCGATTCCACCCCTTCGTTGATCGCCCTGGGGGCCCGCGCTGTGATCGCCGGGGCACACGGGACGCGCGAAGTCCCCGTCGAAGAGTTCTGCACCGGTCCCGGGAAGAATGTCCTGCAACGGGGTGAGGTGTTGGTGGAACTGCGGTTCCCCCCCCGGCTGCCCCACAGCGGGTCGCACTACCTCCGCTTCATCCCCCGCAATGAGATGGATATTGCCGTGGCGAGTGTGGGGGCGTTGGTGGAATTGGACGCGTCGGGGGAACGGATCAAGTCGGCCCGCATTGCCCTGGGGGCGGTGGGTCCCACCCCGCTGTTCGCCCGCGAGGCGAGTGCCGGGCTGGTGGGCCGAGCCCCCACCGCCGAGACCTTCGCCGCCGCCGCCGAGGCGGCCCAGGCCATCATCAGCCCCATTGATGACATGCGGGGAACCAAGGAATTCCGACGGCACTTGACGGGAGTGCTGGTTCGCCGCACGCTCGAAGAGTGTGTGCAGCGCGCCCGCCACCCCGCCTGACTGCGTTCCGGGTTGACATTTCCGCTGTCGCCCCAGCCGCGGCCTGCTCGACCGGCCCTCCTCCCCCGCCCGCACTTTCCAGCAACTGTTGCATCATGGCCAAAAAACGCGTTGTTTCCACCACCATCAATGGCAAAAGCGTCGAGTTGTTGTGCGAACCCCGGCAGACACTGCTGGAGGTCTTGCGCGAAAATCTCGATCTCACCGGCACCAAGGAAGGGTGTTCGAACGGCAACTGCGGGGCCTGCACCGTCCTGATGAACGGCCGCCCGGTGGTCAGTTGCCTCGTGTTGGCGATGGAGGCCGAGGGGGCGAACCTCGAAACCATCGAGGGGGTGGCCCAGGGGAGCGATCTCGATCCCATCCAGCAGGCGTTCCTCGAGAATGCCGCGCTGCAGTGCGGCATCTGCACGCCGGGGTTCATCATGTCGACCAAGGCACTGCTGGCCGAGAATCCCAATCCCACCGAGCAGGAGGCCCGCTTCTACCTTGCGGGGAACCTGTGCCGGTGCACCGGCTACGACAAAATCATTCGGGCGGTGTTGGACTCGGCCCAGCGTCGGCAGGCGGCGCTGGCCGCGGCGAACGCCGAGCGGCAACCCTCCTGAGTCTCTCCGAATTCCCCCCGGCATTCCCGGGCCTTGTTCAGACGGCCGGTGAAGCGGCCCCTCTTTTTGGAACCCGACCATGTCGATTGCGAACCACGATCCGCGGCACACCAATGGGCACGCGAAATACAAG
>JBKCTR010000028.1:0-3242 GCA_046318755.1 Planctomycetaceae bacterium | reverse complement strand
TAGTCCGCCTGCTGCTCCAATGACACCGTCGTGAATGACTTTCCCAGGATCTACCTTTCCGTGGTCAATCCCTTGCTCAAGGACACTTCCTGCAGCGGCGCCCAGCCCTCCAGCGGCGGCACCAATCGCGACTGCCCCAATAAAGGTGGGATCACCACTCGCGCAGCCAGCAACAATCCCTCCTGAGACAATCCCCGATGTGACTGCTCCGGCCACTTTTCCCTGCGTCGGCAGCTCACCATCGAAGAGAAGGCTGCTGCCAACGCAGATCACTCCGGAGACGGCTCCGCCAACGGCACCCCCTGCTACAGCGGTCCCCCAACCCCAAGCCATCCCACTCGGATCCACCCACAACGTCGCCCCGTTCCCCACATACCGGCTGAGGTTGACATCGCCGGCGGCGAAGCCGATCGGGTCTTCGCTGAGGAACCGGCCGGCGCGGGGGTCGTACCAGCGGGCGCGGTAGAAGTAGAGGCCGACGGCGGGGTCCCATTCCCGGCCGGTGTAGGCGAACCAGGGTTGGAACTGGTTGTTCGTCTGGCTGACGATCTGGCCGAACGTGTCGTAGCGGACGTGGTTGACGACGGTGGTGGTGCCGGTGGTGGCGTTGTATTGGACCAGGTCGCGGATGGTGCCGAGGTTGTCGCCGAGGCTCCAGGTGACGGTCCCGGCCGTGCCGGTGGTGATCTTTTCGTCGGCCAGGATCTCGTCGGTGGCTGGGCCGTAGAGGTAACGGTTCGTGAGGACGTTGGTTGAGCCCGAGAACGCCAGGATCAGGTCTTCGCCGTCGTAGACGAACCGCTGCGTCGTCTCGAAGACTCCGTTGCCGTCGGCATCGATTTTTCGGGCGATTCGCCGATCGAACAAGTCGTAGGTGTATTCCACCCGGCCCAGACGATTGTTGCCGGCGTCAAACGTGGTGACGCTGGTCAGCCGGTTGCGGTGGTCCCAGGGGGGGGACTTCAGACTTCTTTCAGGCGACGGCGGGCAAATGCGCCTCGATGTCGCTGGCGAGGTTTTCGCCGATGTGGTCCTGGTCCCCCATCAGCCTTTTGAGATCGAGGGGGAGGTGTTGTCGAAGAGCTGCTACGACTTCTTCAGCAGGAACGGCTCGGGATTGATCTTCGCCGCCTCGCGCTTCGCCTTCTCGGCCAGCACGGCCGGCTTGGTGGACTCGAGCACGCAATCGAGCCGCCGAAGCACAGTGAATGGCAGAATGACCCGGCCATACTCGGACTGCTTGTAATCTCTCCGCAACAGTTCGGCGACCGACCAAATGAAAGAGGACAGATTGGTCTGAGACATGGAGGGAACGATTGCTGGAGGGAATCGCGACCGCAGCCGCCCACAGTCCGGCCATGCGATGTCCGGATTCGGGTTTGGGTTATTCCATCATAGCACGGGAGAGGCCGGAGTTTGAGGGAACGAGGGAGAGCGGGGGGCCACGGGCACTGGGGCCGCGGACCGGGGGGGGCTTGGATGCCGGCGCGACCTGGGCTCTGTTCCGCAGCAAAGTGGGCTTCTGGAGCGACGAGTTGTTCGAAGAGCCGGCGATGTTGGTGGCGAATCCCCGACGGAGTGTCGACTGGACCCTGTCGCAGCCGGGCAGTGCCCGGCTGAGTGACGACAGCAAATGTCCCTGATCCCGGCCGCGGCTCTCCGAGGAACCCACGGGTGTCGAGTTGAATTGTTGGCCCCTTGGGCCGACGAATGTCGTGGTTGGGATGCGTGTCCCGGCCCGCTGGGCCGGGCTGGGGGAACGGCTGGCCCTTTGGGCCGGTCCTTTGGTGTGGAAGCTCGGCCTATACTCTTTGCCAACCCGCTCCAGCGCCCCTCCGTTGCGTCAGGATTGAGAGGTCGTTGGTCGAGCCAAAGCTCAAGGAGCGACTATTGGAGGTGCACTGCGTCGTCATATGAAATCCAAGCAAATTCAGGCAACGCCTCCTTTTGTTTCAGGAAATGATCAATGACCTTGAGAAGAAGTATCTCATCATCGATGAGAGTATCGCGGCGGTATAGCGAGTCGAGCCCGCAACATGACCGATGCACGTAATCGGATGCGACGCCTGTGCACTTGGATAATACGAGGTAGGAACTTGGTGGCCCCGGTATTCGGAACAAGACCAGCCACAGAGGTTTGGGATCATCGTCAAAGGTCAACATCAGCAATAGTTTGAACTGCGGTGTTTCAATTCGTGCTGAATTGCTGTGATAATCAACACACAGCTCAGGAGGACCGCCCTTCACCGTATCGGCATAAACCTCCTGTATTAACTTGGTGACGTCATCGACAGTCGGATGCTCTTTGATGAGCCGATCTCCGCGCATCAACCGAAACAATCCACATGCTGCATTCATTGGGGAAACCAGCCCTTGTTTGTGAAAAAGCCCACGCCGTCAGGGAACACAACCCAGAGTCTCTGGCCCTCTTTAAGTAGTTCAGGTATGCCAATTTTGCAATGCGAGCAAGGCCCCGTTGCGTAGTTGATGTGAAGTACTGCTTCTGCCATTTCTTTTGCGGCCATCTCGGCCGCAGCATGACCCTCGACATGGTGTCGCGCAATCAGAGCGTCCTTGGAAAGTGCTCCCAGCTTTGGCGCAACAACTTGATCTGTAGCTGCTGAGCGACCGCTGACCAATGGCGTTTTGTCGTTCAGAATACCATGCGTTGGATCCTTGTGGTTTCTGCGAATCGGCAGGCTTGGTGTGATTGCCCAACTCGCGGGATTGTTCGTTTCGAGTTTGCGGCGGCCTCCTTTTTCGCCATTTGTGTGGCAAGATCATCAGCAGCATATTTTGCTCCGATACCAATTCCGGCTTGAATGGGCCGCGCAAATTCAAAAGCACCTCCATAAGTGCCCGCATTAAATTCCGCCAAATCCTTGATCGCGTCTCGGCATCCTTCCGGAATCGGACGTTTAAGCTGCTTCTCAAAAATGCGCCGCTGCTCTTCAGCATCCAGGCTTGATTTAACAGCAACTGATCCGTGAATAAGTTTAACCTGCTCCATTAGTCTCGATTCGGTTGTCATTTGGCCGGTATTCCACCTGAAATACCAATGGGCAGCCCAAAAACCTGCTCTACCGACCCAGTTAGCTGGATTCCAACTGCCGCCCGCCATGATTGTACCATCTAACAATGGTGGATCATTCGGTAGACTAAGATCAGTTCCTAACGGATGTGGAGGCGATCCGTCCATCCCACTCGGATCCACCCACAACGTCGCCCCGTTCCCCACATAC
>JBKCTR010000027.1:0-2813 GCA_046318755.1 Planctomycetaceae bacterium | reverse complement strand
ATTCCTGGGGGGATTCGTGTGGTCCCTGCTGTTGAATCAGCGGCGGCGGAAGGTCGGCGAAAGGGCCTGACAGCCACACCCGTACCCCGGTTTCCACCCCGCGCTCGTGCTTTGTCACTCCAACAACCGTGGATTGTGGGGACGTTTGCGGGAATCTGTCGTCGAGCCCAGGATGGATCCGAAATTCGGTCTGACCCAACGAAATCCGTCTGGGTCCGGAACAAGTCTGAAGGACTTGCATATCCTAGCCCGGGGTTGCCACGGCACGTGGCTACCCCGGGTTACGGACCCCAGAGAGAACTCAATCCTGTAGGGATTGCATATGCCGGGGCGGGGTGAGCGCGCGGGGGGGCGAATTTCGTAGGGCCCAGAGTGTCGACCCAAGGCACGACGCGGCCACCCAAGGGCTCCTGTTGACAAGCCGAGTCGAAGCCAAATCCCCATATGCATTCCCTTCAGGAATGGTTCGGCCGGGAGGTTCCATTGCGCGGGAGGGTCGTGGAACGTGGGGGCGTTTGGGGAATTCATCATCGAGCCCACATTGGAAGCGATCTGTGTGCCGAAACCGCACCCCTCCGGAGGTGTCGCCTTGTCCCTCTTCGCGACTCATCGACCACAATCCCTGTTTGGTGCGTGAGGCATGGGTGAACGAATGAGGGTGCAAGTCCCTTTTGGGTCCTACTGGAGGTAACCAAGAGCCAAAGGCAGCTGCACGGGAAGGGGCGGGTCAACGTGGCCCCAACCGACCTCCCCGCGAGGGCGTGTGGGATGGAAGCCGGCTGGCGAACCGCAGCACCGAACGCAAGTGAAGCCCCGTAAGGCCAGTCCGTCTGGGTGAGCGTGCCGGATAACGCGAAGCCCGAAATCCAGTCGTGGCGGATGAGGTATTGGGGACGGGCGCAGCGGGACATTGTTCACTCTTACCCTCAGAGATCTCCCTCAGGTCCGCGCAAGCGGTAGACCGGGCCATAATCAGAAAGCTCGGCCGACGCCTTGGGAGAAGTCGGATGATCCCATAGTAGCGAGGAAGCCGGTGAAAGCCGGTGGAGCGAAGGGGGTCATGGAATGCGAAGCATGGAACCGAAGCAACTGACACTCGTGTTTGCCGACAGCCCTTCGGGGGGCGAGCGAGCCGTACGTGCCGACGCATTGGCACGGGCGACTCAATTGCTGCGCACAGCGAGAGCCAAGCGGCTGCGGGATTCCGGCGTCGATGTGGCTGACGAAAGTCAGCTGATGAACCAGATCGCAGACCGCTACAACTTGTTGGCGGCACTGGATCGGGTCGTGGGAAACCGGGGAGCCCCCGGACCGGACCGCCAAAGTGTCGAGGAAGTGCTGCTCCACCGGGACCAGCTGCTTCCGAAATTGCAGGCGGCGCTGCTGTCGGGAGAATACCAGCCGGGAGACGTACGTCGGGTTTGGATTCCCAAGCCAGATGGAAGTCAACGCGGGCTGGGCATCCCCAACGTCGTGGATCGCTGGGTTCAGCAGGCGGTGTATCAGATTCTGAGCCCGCTCTATGAGCCGACATTCCACAACAGCAGCCACGGCTTCCGGCCGGAACGTGGCTCCCAAACCGCCATCGCGGAGGCCCAACGTCACGTCAGCGAAGGACGCACGGTCGTGGTGGATATCGACCTGGCGAAGTTTTTCGACAGGGTGAACCACCAGCGTTTGCTGTCCCGTCTGGGACAACGGATCAAAGACTGGCGAGTCCTGAAACTGATAGGACGGATGCTGAGGGCCAAAGTGGTGATGCCTGATGGCACACGGGTCTCGACGGAAGAAGGGACGCCGCAGGGAGGTCCGCTGTCTCCACTCCTGTCCAACATCGTTCTCGATGAACTGGACCGGGAATTGGAGCGGCGGGGTCTGCGGTTCGTGCGATACGCGGATGACTGCAACATCTACGTACGCAGCCAACGGGCGGGTGAGCGGGTGTTCCGCTCGATTCAACGTTACCTGCGGGAGTGTTTGCGGCTGCAGGTCAACGAGGAAAAGAGTCGGGTGACGAATCCCAGGGAAACCCATTTCCTGGGGTTTCGGCTGATCCCGAGTGAGGATGGCGAGACACGCATTGGTCTGTCAGTCCGCACCCAACAACGGCTGGCCCAAAAGATCGTGGGGTTGACTCCGCGAAACTGGGTTGGATCGGTGGAGGAGTGTATGCGGCGGATCAATTCCTACCTGCAGGGCTGGATGGGGTATTTCCGCATCTGTACCCAGCAGGAGGCGAGTCGACTGCACGGTTACGACGCCCACATCCGGCGACGGTTGAGGGCGATCATCGTCAGGCAGAAGAAACGGGCGCGTCACCTCTACCGACACCTCTGCCGCCGAAATGTGGGAAGAAAGTCCGCCGCCAAAGCGGCTTTCAGCCAGCGCGGTGTCTGGCACAAGAGCGTGAGCTATGGGATGCACAAGGCGTATCCGAACGCATGGTTTGCCGAGCGTTTGGTGTCGCTGGAAGCCCTCTGGCTCAAGTTCAACCCCCCTCCCAAACCGGCTCAGACCCAGAAGTTACTCTTCGGGGAACCTGAATAGTCATTCCAAAGAGCCGGATGTGCGAACCACAAGTCCGGTTCTGTGAGAGGTCCGGGGGAGCGATCCCCCGGGCCTACTCGACGGTCTGCCGAGGGGACGCCGCGGGCTGCGGGCTGCCGCAATGGTTCGCGCCGCCGGCACTCAGGCGGCGTCGAGGGCGGCGTCCTGCCGGAGCGACTGGACCCACGGCGAGCTCAGCATTCGCCGGGCCCGGGCCTCGGCCCGCTGCTGGGCCCGCGAGTGTTTCAGGCCGGGCTTGGCGGCGA
>JBKCTR010000026.1:0-5054 GCA_046318755.1 Planctomycetaceae bacterium | reverse complement strand
TCCCCGAACTGTCCCAGCGGGCGGGAGAGGTCCTGCGGCGACTCGGCTGCCAGAATGTCGAACTGGTGGTGGGCGACGGGACTTTGGGTGTCCCTGAAAAGGGGCCGTATGATGGCATCGTCGTCACGGCCGGGGCTCCCGAGTTTCCCCGCACCCTGTTCGGGCAACTGCGGGAAGGGGGCCGGCTGGTCATTCCGGTGGGGGAAGGCTTCCAGGTGCTGCAGACGATCCGCAAACGGCATGGGCAGCCCCAGATCGACCATGTGTGTGAATGCCGGTTTGTTCCACTGATTGGCGTCGAAGGCCTCCCCGAGTCGCGAGACCGGTCGGGATCGATTCCGCAGAAAAATCCTCCAAGTCCACCCGCGGCGACCAGGACGGAGCGCTCCGGCGTTGAGGCCTCGCGCGAGCAAGGCCCCGGCGCGGAGTGAGGGGCGGGTGAGGCGTCAACCGGGCAGAAAGCCCCGTTCGCGCAGCTCCTGGATGTTGTCGGGGGCACTGGCGATGACCCGCTCGGCGGCGTACCGGAAGACCACGAACCCAGCCAGACCGCGCGGAGCAACAAGGATGCCGGTCCGTTCGTCTTCTTCACTGTCCAGCCGCTGGCGCAGCCGGTCGACCGCCTCTTCCACGCAATCGGTCACAATGCGGGCTTCGCCCTGACGGTTGGTGAACTTCAGGTGTGAGAAGCGCGCGGCCCGAGCCATGAGGAACCGCTCGACCAGCCCCGCGTCTTCATCCGATTCGAAGAAGTCGCGGAACTCGGGAGTGGCGTTGTCGGGGGTGATGATCAGCGGGCGGGCAACCTTCACCTCTCCCCGCGCCACGGTCACAGGGTCGTCATCCCGGGTGGGACGCAGCACCAGAAAGTACGGGAGCTCGGTCTCGCCGAACGTGAACAGCGAGAAGCTGCTCGATCGCTCGATATCGACGGACCGCCATGCCCGTTGAAACCGCTGGAAGTCGGGATCCTCGAACAGGTCGTCCACAAATCCCCCGTTTCCCGATGACGCGGTTGGGCCGCGCGGTGCATCGGTCCGCGCGATCACCCCAATCAGTCAATGACCCCGGTCAGTCAATGACCCCGGTCAGTCAATGATTTTGGTGATCTGGTACTCGACAATCCCCTTGGCACCGGCGCCCTTCAATCGGGGAACCACCACCCGCACGAACGACTCGTCCACAATCGTATTCACGTCGACCCAGTCGGGATCCGACAGTGAGGCGACCGTGGGCTTCTGCAACGCCGGCAATTGGTCCAGCACCTTCTGCAGGTCGGCCCGCCGCACATTCATCATCAGCCCCACCTTCCCCTCGGCCGCCAGGCACGAGCGCAGCATCAGGGCCATGTTCTCAATCTTTTCGCGCTTCCAGTCGTCCTTCCAGGCGGTCTGATTGGCGATGAACCGGGTGGTGCTCTGCAGCACCTCGGCCACAATCCGCAGGTTGTTCGCCCGCAGCGAGCTGCCGGTTTCGGTCACCTCGACAATCGCGTCGGCCAGTTTGGGAGGCTTCACCTCGGTGGCCCCCCACGAAAACTCAATCTGAGCCGTCACGCCATGCTTGGCGAAGAACGCCTGCGTCAACCCCACCACCTCGGTCGCCACCCGCTTCCCCTGCAGGTCGTGCACCGTCTGCACGGGGGAGTCGTTCGGGACGCACAGCACCCACCGCACGGGCCGCCGGCTGACCTTCGAAAACAGCAGTTCGCACACCTCGTGCACGGCGGCGTTGTTCTCCACCACCCAGTCGTGCCCGGTGATGCCGGCGTCGAGCACTCCCTGCTCGACATAGCGGGCCATCTCCTGAGCGCGGATCAACAGACACTCGACCTCGGGATCGTCGATCTCCGGATAGTACGACCGCGACGAAAACTTGATCTGGTAACCGGCCCGGCGGAACAGCTCCCCCGTCGCCTCCTGCAGACTCCCCGCAGGAATTCCCAGCTTCAGCTTGTGTTCAGACATCACTCACGACTTCTTGTAGACCACGGCGGGATCGAACAATCGTTCACCCAGCGTCTCAAACGAGGTTCCGTCGGCCGACAGCTTCCGGAAAAAACAACTCTGGTATCCCTCGTGGCACGCCGCTCCCCCAATCTGCGTCACCTTCGCCAGCAGGGTGTCGGCATCGCAGTCGAAGTACAGCTCGTGCAACTGCTGCACATTGCCGCTCTCTTCTCCTTTGCGCCACAGCTTCTTGCGACTGCGGCTGTAGTAGACCACCCGCCGCGTCGCCAAAGTCTCGGCATACGCCTCGGCGTTCATCCACGCCATCATCAACACCACGCCGCTGGCGTAGTCTTGCGCAATGACCGGAACGAGCGGCTGCTTCTCGAAATCGGGCCCCACCATCGCCATTCAGAACACCCGTCGCGACACACGGGCTGCTCGCCCTGTGCCTCCTCCAGAACCACAGTGCCCCCAGTGGGCACCAAAAGTTCAGCGTAGCATGCCGCCAATCCGAAAATCCAGTCTCGCCAACAGCCGTGTCAGGCTTCCACCGGGAATCTCACGTCGCGTCCCCTCGTCAGATGTCTCTTGTCCGAGATTTCCGGGGGAATGCCGGGGAAGTTCGGTGGGCGCGAGACGCCCTGCGCACCAGCGAGACGGGCGCGTGCGATGGGAATTGGGGGGGCGAATCTGCCAAGCGGTCATCCTCCGGCCCGTCCGCACGGAATGGTCTCGGCTGACCGGTGGGACGGGGTGCCGGGCCACCGCTCAGCAGATTCCGCGCTCTGGACTCCGATGATCGGCCTCAGCCGACGGGGGGCGTGTCGTGGGGGACAATCTCGAAACTACGGCTCACTTCGGGGGCGATGCGTCGGGGCAGTTTGCTGGTGTAATCCACAAACGCCCAGTCGGTCGCTGCCCGGGCCAGCAGTGAGACAGCCAGACCGCTGCCGTCTTCGCGGGGCCGACGGCGTTCGATGTGATACCGCCGCAGCGAGGTGACTTTCTTCATGTCGGCCACCCATGTCAGCACAACAATCTCGTCCCCCTCGTAGGCGGGCTGCAAGTATTCGATCGTGTGCGACCGCACCACCCAACCCGCCCCCAGGCGGACGTATTCCTCGTGTGGCCACCCCTGGGCGGCCGAGTGGGCCAGTGCAGCCGACTGCATCCATTTCAGGTACTGGATGTTGTTGACGTGACCGAGCGGGTCGATGTCTGCGGCGGTCACCCGCAGAGGAAGTTCAAACAGCGCGGGCATGAGTTCAATCCACGATGGCCACCGCCCGCACGGGAGAACCATCGCGGCCGGCGAGGTTGAGAGGAATCGCGGCGAACAGAAACTCGGTCCGCGGTATCTGCTCGAGCCCCCGCAGGCACTCGACGATGACCACATTGTTCCCCAGCAGTTCGAGATGCGTCTCGTGCGGGGCGTGGTCGACCGACGGGGTCTCGACGCCCAGCAGTTCGATTCCGCAGGCGACGCACCAGCGGGCTGCCTCGACCGAGATGTCGGGATGGGCCTCGAAGAAATCGTGCTGCAGCCAGCGGGCACTCCACCCGGTCTGAACGATCAGCTTGCGGGTCTTGCGCAGGCTGGCCTCGTGGGGGCGCAGGTCATCGACTGTCACCGCCTGACTGGCCCCGCGGTGCGGCAGCCGCACCAACGTGGCGGGACCAAACGTCTGCGACAGCGGAATCTGGTCGACCGTCCGGCCGGTGTCGAAGAAGTGGAACGGCGCGTCGAGATGGGTGCCGCAATGAATGTTCATCGCGAACCGGGTCGAGTTCGAGTGCCGTTCGTCCGGACGGGTGGCCGCCGCCCGGTCCAGAAACCGGGTCTCGACCGACGGAGTCCCGGGCCAGGGGGCGGTTCCGGGATGGATCGGATGGGCGAGGTCGATCAGAGTGGGCATGCGAACGGGGTCGCGAGAGGCAAAAGGTTGGCGTGGGGCGAGGACGGTGGGCAGCCAGGTCGCCCCGCTCCCCCGCCAAGGATGAGGCCCGCGACCGACACCGCAGGAAACCGGTGGGGAATGCCCTGGGGGCAGTCTTCAACGGTGCGGAGTTGACGCCGTGCGAGTTTTCGTGGGTGGGGACCGCGAAGTTCCTCGGCCATGCCAGACTCGCAGGTCGTGAGGGACCTGTGCTCGACGGAGGACAGCGACCACCCGCCGGCTGGGGGGACTGCGGGGGGGCTTTAGACGATGATGTATTCGAGCGTGCGGGCACTCCGTTCGATGAGGGGGCGAATCTGCAGTTCGTTCTCGAGGGTTTCGTTCTGCACCCGGAGGGGCAGATCGGGCATGACCAGCAGTTGCAGCGCCTCGGTGCCGATCGAGGCGTCGGCGATGGTCACGCGCAGGGCCTGGGGGACCGCTTCCAGCACCCGCTGCCGCAATTCCTCATCGGCATGCACATGCTTCAAATGGGTGTGGAATGCCTGGGCGTCTTTCGGTCCCGAGACCGGATCGGCCTCGCACCAGGGGAAGCGTGCTTTGAGGCGTTCGAGGACTTCCGAAATGAGCAGAAAACGACCTTCAGGTCGGGGAGCGAGGTGCAATGCCATGGGGCCCAATCTCAGCCACAGAAGAGCAAAAAAACCACGCCGCCCGGGCCACCCCGCCCGCGCTCCCGCAGGGCAGGGGCGCTGACAGTGGAATTCCGGGCGGACAACAACAATCCGTATCTTCGAGAGACCGTCGGGCCCCGGCAAGGGACCCCGCGTCAAGATCGCCCCGCCCCACTCCGATAAGTGCTCGCCAGTCCATGTGTTCGGGCGGATTCAAAACCACCACCACGGGAGCGCGGACCTCCGTGTCTGCCCGCTGGGTATGCAACCGAAAACCCCCGTCCCGCTGGGCAGCGAATGCGTCTGGACTGGAAACGCCTTTCATCTTCCGCCCCAAAAACTCCGCGCAAGTGAGCGCTCACCCACATTGTCCGGTATGGTTGCCAGATGGGGAACTCTTCTTGAGCCTCGGGTTGAAACGCAGCGGCTACCCGTGATCAGGGTGGCAGGTGCTGCGCACGAATCGCGGGGCATGGAAGAATGCCCCGTCAGGACCTGGCATCGACAGAAGGGCTGGGCCGATCCCAGTG
>JBKCTR010000025.1:0-1445 GCA_046318755.1 Planctomycetaceae bacterium | reverse complement strand
GCAGAATCTCCAGCGCATGGGTGACCCCATAACACCAGGGGGCGCGGTCGGTCAGCAGCAGGCGGCCGGGGGTCGGCTGGCCCCGGCCGGGCATCGTCAGCCCCAGCGTCTCGGCCAGCGGGGCGACCCGGGGGTCGTCTTCCGGCACCAGGCACTCGGCGGGCTGCAGCCGCCCGAGTTCGTCGATCAACTGGTCTTTGGGAATCTCCGAGGCCTGAAACCGCCCGGTCGACAGTTCCAGCCAGGCCAGTCCCGCGACGTCGCGCTGCCAGCAGACGCACGCCAGGAAGTTGCTCTCGCGCGGATCGAGCAGAGCGTCGTCGGTCAGGGTGCCGGGGGTCACCACCCGCGTCACCTCCCGCCGCACGATCCCCTTGGCCTGAGCGGCGTCTTCCATCTGCTCGCAGACTGCCGCCCGGTAGCCCGCCTGAATCAGCCGGCGGAGATAGTTGTCGAGCTGATGGAAGGGAAACCCCGCCATCGGGATGGGGTTGGTCGAGCCCTTGTCGCGCGTTGTCAGAGTAATGCCCAGGGCGCGGGCCGCATCCTGGGCGTCTTCATAGAACAGTTCGTAAAAATCGCCGATGCGGAACAGCAGCATCGTCCCCGGGTGCTGCGCCTTCACCTCCAGATAGCGCTGCATCGCGGGAGTGGGCTGACGATCGGCACTCATGGGGGTTGAGGCAGAGAGGAAGGGGGACAGCAGGGGGGGGAAGTAGAAAGTAGAAAGTAGAAAGTAGAAAGTTGAGTTGAGAAAGGAGACGGCCGCGGGTTGGCATCGCAGCCGCCGCGGCCGTTCGCGTTTCCCAAGCGCCACCAGCCCGGCCGACCCTGCGGGGCGGGGCCGGGCTGGGGCGGACGACCGGTTACTCTTCGCTGGCCCGCAGTTTGGCCAACACGCCGTAGTCTTCGAGGGTGGTGGTGTCTTGCACGCGTTCGCGTCCCGCGGCGATGTCGCGCAGCAGCCGCCGCATGATCTTCCCCGAACGGGTCTTCGGCAGGGCGCTGGTGAAGCGGATCATGTCGGGGGTCGCCAGCGCGCCGATCTGCTTGCGGACGTGTTCCTTCAACTGCTGCTTGAGGGCGTCGTCTCCGTCCCCGGTGGTGAGGGTCACGAAGCAGCAGATTCCCTCCCCCTTGATCTCATGGGGGAAGCCCACCACGGCCGACTCGGCCACCAGCGGGTGCGAGACCAGCGCGCTCTCGACTTCCATCGTGCTCAGACGGTGCCCCGAGACGTTCAACACGTCGTCGACGCGCCCCATCACCCAGAAGCAGCCGTCTTCGTCCTTCCGCGCGCCGTCACCGGCGAAGTAACAGCCGGGGATCTCGCTGAAGTAGGTCTTCAGAAACCGCTCGTGGTCGCCGTAGAGCGTGCGCAGCATCGACGGCCAGGGCTGCTTCATCACCAGCAGGCCGCCGGTGTTGGCGGGCAACGCTTCCCC
>JBKCTR010000024.1:0-4470 GCA_046318755.1 Planctomycetaceae bacterium | reverse complement strand
GCGTCAACTGGAAACTCGTTGGGGGGCTCGCACTCAGCCGCGCCGGGGCCGTCGGCTTCGGTTACTACCGTTATCGCACCTTCCAACAAATCCAGCTTCCTCTGCTATGGGACCTCGCCCGCCGCGATCTCGACCATGGCGATCTCTCCCAGGCCCTCGCCAAGACCAATCTCTACTTCGGGCAACGCCCCGACGACATCGCCGCCCTGTCGGAAATGGCCGGGTGGTGCCTCGACGGCCAACTCGACGCCCACACCGCCAGTGGACTCTACAGGCAGGTGACCGAGACCGCACGCCGGCAGCCGCACGATCCGCAACTCGCCCGCCTCGCGTTCCGCCTCGCCTTGCGGCTCGCCCCGGTCGTCCCCGCTGACGTCCAGGACAGTCTGTGGACCGATGCCCGCGGCATCCACTTCCCGGCCCTGTCGGACGAAGACCGCGGTGACCCGGTCTTCCGTCACGGCCTGGCCCGCTGCCATGCCGCCCTGGAGGAGTCCGACCGCGCCATCCTGGAGCTGCTCGGTCTGCTGGATGCCGGCGACAGCCAACCCGACACATTCCGCGACCTCGTCGACCTGATCCAGCGTCGCAACCCGACCCGTCCCGGCAGCACGTCGGCCGAGCTGTCCCGCGAGGTGCGGATGCGGCTGCTGAGCACGCTGGCGAGCGATGAGGTTCGTGCCGAAGTGGGAGACAACCTCTGGACCAGCGAGACCCGCGAGATGGTGGTCGACCGCGTGCTGGAGCGGATGGTTGCCCAGGCGGAACCGGCCTGGCACGGGCTGCTGGTGCAGTCGCGAATTCTCGCGGAGCGCGGGGCTCTCGACGAGGCCGACCATCTCGCGCGGCAGGCGGTTGCCCGTTCGGACCGCGCCGTCGAGACCCTCGTCTGGCTGATGGATCTGGGTGTGCATCGGGCGGCTCTGGCTGAGGGACAACGGAACTGGTTCGAGCAACGCCAGCACGAGGTGGCCGCGGGAGAAGCGGCGACCATTGGTGCCCGGCTGTTCCCGGAAGATCCCCGGTTTCACTACGAGCTGGGCCGGTTGGCTCTGGGGGCGGGTGACGGGGCCGGGGGGGCCGCCCACTTCCGCCGGGCGCTGGAAACAGCCACGGCTGCGGCTGACAATCCCCACTTGGGCTGGGACCGGCAAAATGAATTGGGCCGGCTGCGGGCTCCCGCCCTGATCTGGCTGGGGAACGCGCTGGCGAGTCAGGCGGTGGACGACACCCGCCCCGACTCGAGCGAGACCTTCGCCGAGCTGCGGTCGATTCATCAGCAGTTGGACCAGTGGGGGCTGTACGACCTGGCCGATATGGGACGGGCGCAGGTGCACATGCTGAAGCGGGAATGGGACGAGGCGATTCCGAAGTGGAATGTGATTGCCGTCGATCCTGACCTGGCCCCCTGGTCGCGGCTGGCGACCGCGATGCTGATCACCTGCCACACCGAGTTGGGCCAGTGGCGCGAGCTGGGAGTCGTCGCCGAACGGGCTGTGGCCAATTGGCCGGGGTGGGAGCCGGGCATTGCGGCGCTGGAGCTGCACTATACGCGCACCGCGCAAGCCGAACGGCTGGAGTTGTTCCAGGAGCGGCGTCGGGAACATGACGAGCTGCTCGCGCTGTCGGAGCGCTACCGCACAGAACTTTCGAAGCCCGAGGGAGATCGGGACCTGGCCGCGCTCGAACGGGAGGCCGAGGCGTTGGGTCAGACCGCCGAGTTCGCCCGCGACCTGCGCGTCATGGCGCTGCGGGGGCAACTGCTGCATGCGTTGGGAGACAACGCCCGGCTGCACGACCTGTTGCGCGACCTGCAGCAGAAGACCCCCCGTGTGGTCGAACTGCTGGTCCAGCGGATCGAGTTCGAGCTGAACCGCGACGACCTGTCGGCCGAACGCAAGGTCCAGCAGGCGGCCGAGGCGCTGGACCTGTTCCGCGACGCGTTCGACACGAAACCCCGGCTGGGGGAGGAGGTGGTCGGCCCCGATTCGCGACTTGCACAGACGGTGGACCGGCAGGCCGGACCGCTGTCGGGAGTGCTGCGGGGACTTTTGCGCGAACTGGCGGGCGATGTCGCAGGGGCCCAACAGCACCTGCTCGACGCCTTCCGCGAATCGAACGACCGGACCCTGCCCACGCAGAAGCTGGTCGAGTTTTATGTGCGGCATCGGTCGGCTCCCCAGCAGTTCTCGGACGAGTTCCTGGCGGTGGCGGGCCCCGTGCTGTTGAAGCTGAGTGGAGACCGCGGTCTGGTCTGGGCCGAGGGGGCACTGGAGGAAAGCCGCCGCCGGGGCACCCTGTCGACCGCCGGCCAGATGGACCTGGCACAACTCTACGTGCGGCGGAAGGACATCGACCGCGCGATGACCGCCTGGGAAGAGCTGCGGACGCAGTCGCCCGGCAATGTGGCCGTGCTCTGGAACTACAGCGGCCTGCTGGCGGCACTGCCCGAGCCGACAGCGGAGCAAAAGGCCCGCTGGGGACGGCTGTGCGGTGAATTGGAGGGGTTGCGCCCCGGCTCACTGGAAAGCCGGCTGCGAAGCTTCCAACTCGCGTCCGCCTCGGGGGCGACCCGGGTCGCAGCGGACCTGCTGGAGCAATTCGCCGAGGGGCTGGAATCGCGCGGCACAGCCGGTCTGCTGCGGTCGCTGGCCCAGTTGGGCCGACTCGAACCAGTGCTGGAACGCGTGACCCTGTCGGACGAAGCCGTGGCCCGCCG
The DNA here is from genome assembly GCA_046318755.1 of Planctomycetaceae bacterium. GTDB lineage: Bacteria > Planctomycetota > Planctomycetia > Planctomycetales > Planctomycetaceae > UBA10511. Next base: position 1,751 of record JBKCTR010000024.1, on the reverse strand, counting down.
GTTGGAGGACCAGACCCGGCAACTGCTGTCGGACCCGGCGGTTGAGGTCGACGAAGAACAGTACCACGAGTTGACCGGTCAACCCGCGCTCGTGGCCGCGGTGCGAACCGAGGTGGTCGCGCTACTGTCCGATGCCTTCCTGGGGATGCGGCAGACCGATGCGGCCGAGCGGCTGTTGCGGCAGACGTTGACCGGGCGCGACGACGGAGTGCTGGCCTTGCGGCTGGCGACCATCGTGGGCCAGCAGGGGGGGTTGAACGAGGCCCTGACCGCGTGGATGGCCCAGGCTGGGGCGTTTCCCGCCGAGACGGCCGAGTCGATCACGCGGGTCCTCGCGGCCCAGCCCGACAATCTCGAATGGCAGCGGATGGTGGCACGCTTCTTGTGGCAGGTGGCGCGGGCCGACGGCCTGACCCCCCGGCAGACACCGCTGCTGCTGTTGCTGGCCGAGTTCCACATGGCCCCGGCTCAAATCGCCCGGGCGATCGAGGTGTACGAGCAGGTGCTGCGGCTCGAACCGAATTCGGCCGCCGTGCTGAACAACCTGGCGTATGCCGAGGCGTTCAGCGAAGACCGCCGGGAGTTGGCCTTGCGGCACATCGACGAGGCGATTGCCACCGACGGCCCACGCCGGCAGTACCTCGACACCCGGGCGCTGGTGTTGCTGCAGTTGGGACGGTGTGACGAAGCGCGGCGTGAGTTGGAACATCTGACCGCGCTGGTGCGGTCGCCCCAGTATTCGCTGCACCTGGCGATGGCCCAACACCGCCTCGACAATCACGATGGGGCCCGTGAGGCGTTGCGGCAGAGCCGCGAGCAGGGCTTCGACCCGGCGGACCTCTCGGCTCTGGAACAGCCGTGGTTCGAGGAATTGCGTCCGCTGTACGAATCGCTGGAGACCAGCGTGGCCCAGAACCAGCGGTAACCGGCGGGATGCAGTCCGGGGCGATCGAACCCCCCCCAGACCCACTCCCTCGCCCCCCTCGCATCCAGCCGCTGCTCCACGGCACTGGGTGCGAGGGGGGTTTTGTTGTCAAAAGACATCCGTAACGTGGAACTTGTTCCACGAGACCAAAAAGCAACCGGGGCCATTCGTTGTTGCACTTCAGACTGCAACCCATGGACCGCACATTCATCACTCCGCCACGCTTCCCTGTTCCAAATTCGACTCGCAATTCACTCGGCAGGCTCGTGCCACATCGGCAGCCCCACAACCGAACCCACTCTTGTGTCGCCCACACCAGGACTGATGGGTCGCCAGTTGAGGAATGGGGGTGTAGTCGAGTTTGGGCAATCGACGATTGTCGCGGGGTGGACCGTCGCTCGTGAACCGGAACACAACCGGGCACTCTGTGAAACCTTGACATTGACGGCGGCGGTGCGGCTCGCCACTGGATTTCGGGCGGATGTGAACGAGAGGGGGTTGACCGTCGGCCCTCCGTGTTGTCATGGACTTGCCTCCCCTGAGGCTGTCCTACTGAAAGGCTGGGAACGAATGCTGGGAACTCTGTTGATCGCCGCGGCCGGCTTAGCGGAAGCAGTTTGGCTTTGGGAGATGTTGATCATGACGGGCCTCCTCCTGGTGATTGGCCTCTTCGCAACCATTGCGATGGGTCTGCGATCGACAGTCTCGTTGATGGTGTCCATGATGCTGCTGGTCATCTTCATGGCAATCTGCAGACCCTGGTATCTGTTCATGCCCTTTGACGCGGAAGCGTATGAAGACCACGATGTGGTCCGGGCGGCCGAGA
>JBKCTR010000023.1:0-19993 GCA_046318755.1 Planctomycetaceae bacterium | reverse complement strand
GCTAGCCGCCGACATCGGGTTCGCTCTTCAGCGTCTGTGCGCTCCGGGGAGGACTGACTTTCCCGTGGTTCCGAGGGTATTATCTGGATCCGAATGTCGATGAGAGGGTATGATCCTCCAAAACCCAATGGCGCCCGGATTGGGAGTGGGTGGATTGTCGCAGGCTGTCCAGTGATTCTCCTGTGAGGAGATGGGAATCTGTGTGGGTTTCTGTTGCTCTGAGAGTGTGTCTCCGATGTCGAACTGTCCCGATGTCTTCCAACTGAGGGCTTTGCTGGAGGGGGACGCGGATGACAACGTCGCGACTCACGTGGATGGCTGCCGGACCTGCCTCGAGCGTCTGGATGAGTTGGCTCGTCAGGATGCACCGACGCTCGATCTTGGCCCGGTCGCGGTGGGGCGTTCGCCGGAATTGGATTCCATGGTGGCGTATCTGTCTCGCAGAGTTCCACTTCCCGCGGACCGCCGCGAAATGGGGGAGCTGCCCGGCCCGATTCACCCCATTTGTCCCGAAATTCCAGGCTTTGAGCACCTCGAGCTGGTGGGGCAGGGAGGTTCTGGTCATGTCTACCGGGCTTGGCAACCGGCCTGTGAGCGCTGGGTCGCCCTGAAAATTCTGAATCCAGCCCGGGGTTTGGGCACGACACCCCGCGTGTTGCGCGAGGCGCGGTTTCTGGGGCGACTCAATCACCCCCATATCGTGCGGATCCTCGATTCAGGGACCCATCAGGGGCAGCCTTATCTGGTCATGGAGTGGATTGCCGGAGGGGCGCTCGATGCACGTCTGAAACAAGGACCGTTGTCGATTCAGCAAACCGCCCAACTGGGTCAACAGATCGCCTCGGCCCTGGAATCGGTCCATGCGCTGGGAATGGTCCATCGCGACATCAAGCCAGCCAATGTGCTGCTCGAGGAACCGAAATCGAACGCGGGTGGCGTGATTGCCAAGCTGACCGACTTTGGCATTGCCCGCGACGAGCAGGCCGAAGAACGGCTCACCAGCACGGGAATGATTTTAGGAACGCCGCAATACATGTCTCCCGAACAGACTGGGCTGTCTCCCGATGCGGTGGTTGTGGGGCCGGCCAGCGACATTTATGGGGTGGGGGCGGTCTTGTTCGCCTGTCTGACCGGACGGGCCCCGCACTCGGGTGGGGGGAAGCTTTCGACCATCTCGCGTGTGGCCCGGATCGAGCCCCCTGCACCGCGGACACTGCGAGGCGACATACCGATCGATCTCGACACGATTGTAATCAAGTGTCTCCGCCGGAATCCCGCGCAGCGCTACCGTTCGGCCGGTGAGTTGGCCGAAGACCTCAATCGCTTCCTGCAGGGACTTCCGATTGCGGCCCGTCCCTATACCCCCGCCGAGCGGTTATGGAATTGGTTGCGACGTCATCCCGTGGCGGCGGTCTTTCTGGCGATGACGGCGATGCTGCTGCTGACCCTGCTGGGGGGAGGTCTCTACCACCTCCGCAGCAAAGAAGCCTTGATTGCCCAATTGTCCGCACAGCGAGATATTGCCGAAGAACAGAAAACACAGGCAGAGGACGCCGCCCAACGTGCGGCTGCCAGTCGCGATAAAGCTGTTGATTTGTTCCGGTTGGCCTCCCAGGCGCTGCTGGCGGGTGTGTCTCCCCAGCCAATCGACCGGCAAAGGATCATCGAAGAGGTTCGAGCGAGCCAGTTGGCCGAAAGTGATGATCTCGAGAAATTGACGCTGGACCGTGCCGAGTTCCTGGCTGGGGTTCTGCTCAACCTGAACTTTATCGAACGGCGGGATGAACTGGTCGATCTGCATGAGGCCGACTCGGAACGAATCCTGCGCTTGGCACGGCAGTTTCCCCAGTCGGAAAAGTTGCGGAAAACCGCAGCGCTGAGTCTGTTCGGACACCATGCGCTCCAGCTTGGGGCGAATCGTCTGGAAGTCGCCCGGCAGATCTTGCAGGTCTTGGCCTCTCTGGGGGAACATGAGCCCAATGAGCAGATTGGCACACTGTTGACTTATCGGAACCAGGCGGTGGCGGAAGAGCGACAGGGAGACTTGCCGCGGGCATTGGCCACCTTGGATGAGGCGTGCACCATCGCACAGGGTTTTCTCGAACGCAATGTCGCTGAAATCAACCGTTGGTTGATCCTCCTCGATCTGCAACATCTGCGAGCGCAAATCGCCACCCGGCTCCCCACTCCCGAGGTCACGGCATTCGCCCCGTGGCAGGAGACGCTGGAGCGCTTTCTGGCAACGCATTCCGACATCTCCGAGCAGGCACTCCTCCAGCGTCAGCGGGTGGTTTGCTCTCAGCTCGACCTTGCGATGCATTCCGAAAGGGTCGCATCGGCCCGGGCACTCCTCAAGGAGACACGTCCCGATGCCACCGCAGCGCACACGATGTATCCCCAGGCAGCGAACTTGATTGAACTGAGGCTGGCGCGTGCGCTCTGCTTGTCGAAAGTGGAGCAGAAGGTTTCCTTGACGCCGGACGAAGAACAGGAACGCCAGCAAGCCGTGGAGGGAGCCCGACAATTTCTTCACGAGCATCCGGGCCAGCCCGAGATGATACGGCGACTCTCGAAGGTCCTGCTGTTTCAATCCTGGCACCACATGGCCCGGCGACTTCCTGAGGAAGGCTTGTCGACCGCTCGGCAGGTCTTGGCGTTGTTGACTCCTTTGGGGGTCTCTCCGGCACCGTTTCCGGAGATCACCCAACTGGTGTGTGACGCCCATGTTGTTTGCTCCGACGCCCTGCGCGAATCTCCCCAGGTGGCCGAGCGGCGCCTGCATCTGGCGTCGGCTTTCCAAGTCGCCGATGCCAATCGCCGCCCTGGACTGGCGCTGGAACTGGTCAAACTGCTGCTGCAACAGGCCGATCTGCTTGAGGCGGAACGGGTCGGCAACTGGATCCCCCGCGATCATCCCGCGTGGGCCGAGGCCCGGTCTCTGATCGATGCGGCCCGAAACCCAGCCAAGCTGATCGATTCCCCCACCGGCGAAGCTGGCCAAAGCAACCCGGCCCGGACTGACGACTGACCAACACAGGCGGCATCACGGGGGGGGCCTGTCACGACACCGGCCCCCTCCAAGCACGGGGCCCATCAGACCATCCAGGGGCCGCCATGTTGCGGGAGGCGAGTCGACGATGCGTCGGCCAGCGGTGGTGCTCAGGCTGGGGGGCCTCGGTGTGGGCCTGGCAACTGGAATTGTTCCCCTCCCCCTGGCGTGATTATGATCAACTCCATGTGTCGGAACCTTTGGACAGCACGATCTGTGTCGCGGGCAGGCTCTTTTCCGAGAATGTCCCGTGCCGTGATCGTTTGCCTGATGAGTGCGTGGGGCCCTCTGGGGGCGGTGCCGATCGATTCGGTTCTGTTCGCAGACGATGGCGTTGCGGTGGTCGATTCGGAACGGCCCCCCATCCCGGCGGATCCCGAAGAGCCGACGGGCGACGTGAGCGCGACTCCCGTCGATCCCGCCGAGATCGGGCGGGCCATCGCGGCGCTCGACAGTCCTCAATACGTCCTGCGTGAGCAGGCCCAGGCGAGCCTGACGCAGATCGGTGGGCCGGCGGTGGCGGCACTTCACAAAGGGGCGGAAGGGGGAAGTCTCGAGCGGACGTCACGGGCGGTGCGGACGTTGGGACAGATTGCGGCCGGCGGAGACCTGTCGACATTTGAGCGGGTGCAGGACGCGCTGGAAACGCTCGCCAAATCGAAGTCGCGGGCGGTCTCCCGCCGGGCGCAGCTCGAATTGGAGGGGTTGGGCGACGTGCGGACCAAGCATGCGATCGCCCGGTTCGAGGCGCTGGGGGGCCGGATGAAACGAAACCGCAACCCAGTCGTCGCCCAGGCCGCCCTGGCCAATGGAATCGATTTTCGACCGGGGGCACAGGCGGTCCTCAATCGCAAGTGGCACGGTACCGATGATGACCTGGTCCTGCTGACCCGGATTGCCAATCTGGAAACCGTCTACGTCACGCGCAGTGCTCCTGTCTCGGCCGAAGCACTCGAGAAACTGCGGCGGACCATCACCACCGCACAGCCCAACCGCCGGTTCCAGATCCAGCCCCGCGGTGATGCTATGGTGGGGATCCAAGCCGGCACGGGAGAAGAGCAATGTCAGATCTCGGGCGTGGAAGAGGGGTCCCCCGCCGAGCGGGCCGGCCTCAAGCCAGGCGATGTCATCACGCATTACAATGGCGAGCAGATCGATGGATTTGAGCGATTGGTCGAGATCACCCGCGAGTTGACGCCGGGTACCAAAGTGACGCTCGAAGTCGTCCGCCGCGAGCAAGCCCGAATCATCGACAAGACCATTGAGCTGGAATTGGCCGACTTCGAGTGAGTGCCAACGGGTTTCCCGATTGGAATTTCCTCCAATCGTGCCGGACTGGTTTGGGGACGTTCCGACCAGAACATCGATTCCCTGAGACCTCATACCCCTTGTCCATGAATGCATTCCGTTTCCCGCTGGCTCCGCGATTCCTGTCGATCGCGGCGTTCCTGTGGCTCGTCGTCGCATGCCAACCCGTTCCGGCCCAGGAAAAAGACAAATACGTCTCTCCCTACCGGCTGAAATTCCGGCATCCCGCCCAGCAACTCGCGGCGGGCTTTCAGCAGCCCCCCTGGAACAATCCGCACGATCAGTCGGAGGTTCCCCACAGCCGTTGGTATGACCGCGAAACCGAGAAGAAATTCGGCAGCTGGGGACCTGTGGCGAGGCAATACCCGGCTCCGGCCGGCCTCGAACGCCGGGATTCCACCTGGCTTCAGGATCGGGTGATCTACACCGCTTCGCTGTGGATCGGGACACCCTACCAGCATCATCACATTCCCGCCTGGGATCCTCCCGCCCATTGGCCCTGGCAGAAGGTGGCCTATGGAAAGAACTCCCGCGGTGTCGATTGCAGCAATTTCAGCTCGTTCTATTACAACTATGGCCTGGGGGTGAAACTGGATACCGGGATTCATCAACAGGCGGAGCGGACCGTGGTGCGTGGTCCTGGAGGCCGCGGGCAACTGCGGATCGAGGTGATCAAACCTCGTTCCTACGACGAGCTGGTCAAGGAACTGCTGCCTGGCGACCTGCTCTACATCAAGAACCGCAAAGGCGCGGTCGGACATGTGATCATGTGGCTTGGGGAAGTGGGGGTCTCACCCGACGGCACCCCACTCGTCATCGATTCGACGGGCGGCAATCATGTCGACTCGAATGGTCAGAAGATCCCCATCGGCATCCACATTCGCCCGATGCCCCGCCGGAGCTGGTATGCCGAAGATCTGTCCCATGCCCACCGCATCATTCCTGGTGTTCCCCGCGTCGAGCCGGGGGACGCTCCCCCACCCGAAGAAGGGGGAGCGGACGAGTCATTCGACCGTGAATGAAAAGGTTGCCGTCGGGGTTCCACACCAGGTGAGCGGGCCGGCTGCAGCGGGGGGCCGAGATTTCCGTCGAGCCGAATTCGGGGGGGCGTCCGGAAGTGCCAACAGTGCTTCCGAATGGTCCCTTCCGCCCGCAATCTCAGCCGGCGAACGCCGATTCGCTCATTTGCGGCTCACTCCAAGGCAGCGACAGATCGCGCGGGTACCAAGGCCCCCGCAGTCGCTGGAAGTCGACATTCCGGACCGAGGCAGGTGTTGGTCCGGGGGTGTCGAGGATGAACACCCCGGTGGCGAAGGGGCGAAAGGCCATGTTGAAGTTCATCGGATTCTTCACGACGAGGAACTTCACGTTTCGCGGATCGAGCCCCACCCGCTGGAATTGTTCTCCATTCCAGTCGTAGGTTCCCCGCGAGGTGACCAGGATGTCGATGGCACCAACCCGCAGGATGGCGGTCGGTCCCATGTCGCCCGCCTGGCCGTCGAAAATGCCTCCCTCGTATTGGAACCGTCCATCGCACAGGTGGTTCACCACACCGGTCACGCAGACGGGCGTCCCCCACCGGGGATCGACCCGGTGGCCCAGGTCGACAGTCACCTGTCCGCGCAGCCCGGCCGCGTGACAGAGGCTGGCCACCGTGGGATCCACCACAGGCACAATCGCCGGTAAGTCGGCTCCGGCGGCCAGCAGCGCCTTCAGCGAAGCCACACTGTCGCCCGCCGCCCCGCCACCGCAACAATCGGCGGTTTCCACCAGCAACACCGGCCCACCGGCGATCTGCCGACCCAGCGCGACCGCGTCCTCGGGGCGATGAACGACCGGTTCCAATTCCGTCCGGCGGTTCCAATACAGCCGGGCCACATCGCGCGCGATCCGCCGGGCCAGAACCGGGTCATTGTCGGTGACCACCAGTCCTCCGCTCCCCATGCCGGGCAGATCGAGATAGGGATGCACCAGGAAGACGCTGGTCGACAGCACGCCCGGCAGACCTTCGTGCCACTTGGCGAATCGCATGACGTCGGCAAACGGGCTGGGACCGTCGGTCCCTCCGTGAAGTGCCGCTGTGATCACTGGAACTTTGGCCAAAGCCATGGTCGGACGGTACTGGCCAGACATGGTGGCCAGCAGCAAGCGGGCCCCGCGCGCGCCGGTCTGGAAGGCATCCCGGTGCGGATAGGTCTCCCACGCCACGAGGGCCGTCGCCTGCGAAACCATTTCGGGGGTGACATGGGCGTGCAGGTCGAGGGTCGCCACCACCGGGACGTGTTGGCCGACCAGTTCGCGGACAGCGGTCAGCAGGTCTCCTTCCAGGTCGGGGGAGTTCTCGGCGGTGGCCGAGCCGTGCAGCGCCAGCAGCACTCCCTCCACCGGTAGTGAGTCGACCAGCCGGGCCAGCAGTTCCGCCTTGAGTGCCGAGTAACAGTCGGCCGTCAAGGGCCCTCCCGGGCAGGTACTGGCCGCCACGGTCGGGAGGATGGTCGCTCCCCCCGTCCGCAGGGCCGCCAGAGCGCCCCCCAGGGTGCCGTGGGTGGTTGCCAGCAGGGCGTCCCCCCGGGTCAATTCCCCCCGTTCGAAATCGCCCAGGTGCAGCGGCGTTCCGCCCAGATGATTGCACTCGGTAAAGATCGATCCGACAGCAACGCGAGGCATGGCAGTCTCCCGGACAAGTCTTTCGAAACACTGGGGATGTGGCTGCGACAACTCCCTGGCGGGGGGGGACGGGGAACCTCAGCCCACGTAGGGAGGCGCCGGCTTGTTCCAATCGGCCCCGAACAGCATGTCCGAATACCAGCCATTGGGAATTTGGTACGGATTCTCCAGCCGCAGCCGATCGATCACGGCGTGGTTCAGCTCGAGCCCCAGACCCGGCCGCTCGCTCAACTGCAATCGCCCGTCCACAATCCGCAACGGGTCCACCAACAGTTCCTCGATGAAGGGATTACCCGTCTGATCGACTTCGACCGTCAGGGCGTGCGGGGTGGCCGCCACGACCTGGGCGTTGGCCAGCACCGCCACGGCATCACTCCAGGAATGGGGGGCGAGTTTCAGGGCCGCCTGGTCGGCCAGTCGGGCCACCCGCAGCACTTCGGTGATCCCTCCGCAGCGGCTGGCATCGGCCTGCACGATGTCGACCGCCTGGCGGTGCACCAGTTCGGTGAAGCCCTGCAGTCCAAACTCGTTCTCACCGGCCGCCAGGGGCAAACCCACTGTGCCGCGCAGGGCCGCGAACGAATCGAGATCTTCTGGGGCAAAGGGCTCTTCAAACCAGAAGACCCCAATTTGCGCCAGTTCCTGCCCCACCCGGCGGGCAATGTCCAGGGTGTACCGCATCGAGGCGTCGCACATCAGGTCGCAGCGGGGACCAATCTCCCGTTTCACCACCCGGGGGGCGTTCACATCGTAGTCGAGGTTGCGGCCGAGCCGCATCTTCATCCGCCGGAAGCCCCGGGCAAGATGCCGCTGCGCCTCGGCCTTCAGTCCTTCGAGACTGTTCCACAACAGCGCGCTGGCATAGGCCGGACAATGGGGAGTGGTTCCCCCCAACAGCCGCCAGACCGGTTTGTCGGCCGCCTGGCCGCGCAGGTCCCACAGCGCGACATCGATGCCCCCGAGGGCCGACATGGCGGCTCCCTTGCGTCCGTACCAGCGGGTCCAGCCATACATCAGTTCCCACAGGTCCTCGACGTCGCGCGGATCTCGCCCCTGCAACAGGGGATCCAACTGACGAATCACCACATCGACCAGAGCCGGATGCGAATACACCGACCCCACACCCACCGCGCCATGGTCGGTGTGGACCAACACCAGGCTGGTCAGCCGGGCGCTGGTGATGCCTCCCGAGCTTTCGAAACCATGCTGGTTCGGGTATTCATGGCGCAGGTGAATGGCCTCGACGCGGTCGATCTTCATGGTGCCTGGGTTCGAGTGAGAAGTGGACTTCAATTCATTATCACTGGACTTTGTCTGGCTTGGCAATCGTACCGACCGGGTTTCCTCCCTTTCCGAATGAGATCTCCATGTCACTTCCCTTGCTCAACCGGAATCGGACTCTTTCGCCAGCGCCATGGCCCCGGCTGTCCCAACTGTTCTGGCGGGGCAGGGCGGGCTTGCGGTGGCACTGGCCGTTGCTGTGGGCCTGCCTGGTGCTCGATCTTCCTGGAATGGTTCTGGGCGGATCAATCGCCAGAGGACGGGGCATTGTGGGAACGGCGGTGGTCTGGGCCGAGGACCCGGCCCCCCAACTGCCCGACACCGACGGCGCGGTGGAGATTCCCGCGCAGGAATGGCCCCTGCGCCCCGGGCCCCGCATGGTGCGGGTTCGGGTGCATTACCCACAGGGACGGCTGACCGCCGTCGGTCCGCGGACGGGCCTGTTCCTGACCCTGCACAACTGGGGAGGGACCGACTGTGTTGGCACTGCCAATCCTGCGATGTTGGCGGAACGCTGCGATTGTGTGGCGCTCTGCGTCAATTACCTGCAGAGCGGCCCCCGCGATTCGATCGAGGGACCCGAGCCGTATGACTTCGGCTGGCTGCAGGCCCTGGATGCTCTGCGGGCTCTGCACTGGGTCTGGCAGGGGTTGCGACAGCAGCAGATTTCCTTCGACGACAGCCGCCTGTACGTGACCGGGGGCTCGGGCGGGGGGAATGTCTCGTTGATGGCCAGCAAGTTGGCCCCCCGCACGTTCGCCGCCGTGTTCGACATCTGTGGCATGGCCAAACTGAGTGACGACATCGCGTTCAACCTGCCTGGAGGCAGCGAGTTGAACGCCCGTTATCAACGCGATCCTACCAGTCCGAATTTCCTGTCACGTGACCGTCAGGAACTGCACTTCGTCGGTCACCCCGCCCATCTCGCGAAGCAGAAGCAACTCGGTCAACAGGCGCGGATCCATGTAATCCACGGTGTGACCGATGACGTGTGCCCGATTGCCGACGCCCGCGAGATGATCGCCAACTTCCAGTCATCGGGGTTGAGTGTGGTGCCCGTGCTGGTGGATGAGTCGATGCTCGACGGCAAGGTTTTCACCGGCACGGGGCATTCGCTCGGCGACCGCACCGAGATTGTGCTGCGGGTTGGGGGAGCGGGACTCGATCCGGAGCATAATGGACGGTTCGTACGCCGTGGTCCGACCGATTTCGAACGGCGGGACGACGAGGTCCGCTTTCGCACCAGCCGGGGGGAGTGGGTGGTGTCATATCGCCAGGGCTGGCCCGAGGGACGGTTTGTTCCCGACCCGGCGCCCGTCGGCTCTTCCGACCATTTGGACCTGACCTCGGGGCTCACCCGCAGCGGCGAGCGTCGACCATTGCGGACTGCCGCCGACTGGGCCGAGCGCCGGCAACAAATCGTGTGGCACTTCGAACAGGCGGCGGGAGAATTTCCCGGTCCGGCCCGCAAGGTCCCTTTGGAGAGAGAGGTTCTGGAGGAGACCCGCGAGAAGGGACTGATCCGCCGCAAGCTGAGATATCGGACCGAGCACAATTCCCGCGTGACCGCCTGGCTGTTGCTGCCCGAGGGGGAGACGCCACAGCGTCGTCCCGCCGCCCTCTGTCTGCAGCAGACGACCGACGTGGGAAAGGATGAACCAGCCGGAGTGCGGGGCGACCCGGAACTGCACTATGCCCTCGAATTGGCCCACCGGGGTTGGGTGACGCTGTCTCCCGATTATCCCTCGTTTGGCGAGCATGCCTGGGATTTCGCCACCCATCCCGAATATGCCAGCGGAACGATGAAGGCGATTTGGGACAACGTCTGTGCCGTCGATCTGCTGCAGGAGCTGCCTGAAGTCGACCCAGACCGCATCGCGGTCATTGGTCACTCCCTGGGAGGTCACAACGCCATTTTCACCGCCCTGTTCGAGCCCCGTCTCAAGGCGGTGGTCTCGAGCTGCGGGTTCTGCACCTTCACCCGGGATGACATTCCCAGTTGGACCGGCCCCCGATACATGCCCCGCATTGCGGAGCAGTTCGGCAACGACGTCGCCCGGGTGCCATTCGACTTTCCCGAATTGGTGGCGGCGATCGCCCCTCGCCCCTTCCTCGCAGTCGCCGCAACGCAAGACAGCGACTTCGATGTGCAGGGAGTTCGGCAGACTTTGGCGTCGGCCCGCGTGATCTATGACCTGTTGGGGGTCGGCGAGCGACTCCAGGCCGACTACCCCGAGGCCCCGCACAGTTTTCCCCGTGCCTCGCGCGAGGCTGCGTACCGGTTTCTGGAACAGGCACTGGGGACAAGGTGAGACCGCACTGCCGGCGTTGCTCAACACGGTGCGCGTCAGGTTGCCCGGATTGATCCGCTTCGGCATGGGTTCGGCGGTTACTGGCCGTCGGCGAGTGTGCTGCCCAACCAGCGGACGGCATTCTCCAGGATCTTCAGGGGAATCTCCTGGCGGTAGACCGGGAAGGTCTCGTGACCGGGGCGATAATAAAAAATCCGGCCTGCTCCCAGTTTCCAGACACAGCCGCTGCGGAATCGTTCCCCGGTCTTCCAGGTCTCTTCAAAGATCACTTCGTCCGGTGCGGGAACGTGGAAGGGCTCGTCGTACATCTCGGTTTGGGGAATGGTGAATTCCCGCGGGATCTCTTTCGCGAGGGGGTGCTCGGGCAACAGCACCCGCGTCTGGCTTGGCTGCCCATCACCCCGATAGGCGGGGAACACGCAATTGGGCAGATCGACCCGCACGGTGAGCTGGCCATTGAATGACCGCATCGCGTAATACGCGGGGGTCAGCAGTGAGTCTTTGGTGGGAACGAAGCCCCCCGCATAGGGGATGTATTCGAACTTCACCGGGGGACCGTTGGGGGGATCGGGAAACCGCCGGCGGGCATCGGCCTTGGTCCGTTCGTTCATCGCCTCGACGAAGGGGCGGGCCCAATGCGCCGAGTGCAGAGCCACCAGTGCCAGCCGTCCCGCCTGAATGCGCTCGACAATCGCCCGGGCTTTCTCGGCGGGAATCTCCTGGTGCCGCACGTGTCCCCACCAGATCAGCACATCGGTATTGTCGAGCAGGTCGCGCGGCAGACCCTGCTCGGGCTGTTGGAGATGTGCCGAGATGACCCGCAGCCCCGGCTGTTTCTCGAGGTGGGTGGCAATCGCATTCCCCAGGAAATTTTCATAGGCCTGTTTCTGGGCGGGCTGCTGTTCATCCCAGACCAAGACCCTCACCGCAGTGTCGGCACCCTGTGCCGACGCCGGGCGCAGAGACAAGACAGGCAGGGCGGCCAGCGAGACGAGCAAGTCGCGGCGGGACGGCATGGAAACGCCTCCAGGGGAGAGAGTGGCAGATCGGTCGCAGTGGCAGACCGGTCAGCATACGCCCCGCTGTCGCGATGGGCCAGACTCTTCCCGGGCCCTGTCGAAGCCCTGTGCCCATGCCCAAGTTCCAAGCCGCAAATTGCCCCCAGCCCCCGTGGGGAACGCGCCAAGAAACCTGCTTTCCTGCTCACGCGGACTGGCCGAGGTGGGCCTTTCGGAGCCGGAACCGCCGTGGGTCCACAGGGGACCATTCGCGATTTGAGCGGCAATCCAATCGACAAGCGGCGGCACTTAGCGTCGCGGCTTGTTGGGATCCACCTTGCCAAACGCCTTGAAGCGGATCGGTTCGCTCGACTGGTCGATCAGCACGCTGAATTCGTCGGTGATGGCCCCGGGGGTCATGGGGGCCACGAAGGTGATCGGGACGATTTGGATCGCCTTGCCCTCCTTGGGAAGGCGGGCTTCAAACGTACCGGCCGTGGTCTCGCTCTCGATGCCCGTCACCTTGAAGGCGCGGCGGCCCCGGATGATCAGGTTGCGGGTGGTCTCGGTTCCGGGGGCGACGATGCCGAAGTCGAGGAACTCGGGGGTTGCGTAGAAGTCGGGTTCGATCCGTCCCTCGATCACGACTGGAATCTGCGGACCAGCGGCATCATCGGTGACGATGGTCAACTGTTCGCGGAAATCCCCTGCGGGGGCGGTGGCCTTCAGGCTGACGACCAATTCGTAGGTGGTCGAACCATTCGGTTGACGGGCGAGTTCCGTCGCCTTGGCCTCGATATGCTGGTTCTTGCAGATCAGCTCGGTGATTTTCCAGTCCGGGCGTCCCACGTGGTTCACCTGAATCTTGCGATCCATCGGCTGTCCCTTGGGTACACTGCCGAACTGGGCACCGCCGGGGGTCAGTCCCACATCCTTGCGAATGTAGGCGTGCAGCGGGATCGGGATCTCGGCATAGGCCGGCCGGTCGAAGGTGATCATCATCGTCGACTTGCGTTCTCCCTCGAATTTGAGGGTGTCGACGACAATCTCGATCTCGGTCGATTCGAGGCTGGCCAAAGTGTCCTTGGGGATCTTCACCTGGAAGCATTTGCAGGTGGTCCCGGCCGACCGGATGTGCACCGTCTCTTTGAAGACGTTGGTCAACTTGAGACGATACTTCGCCTCCGAGCCGCGGGCGACGGTCCCGAAGTCGTGATCCAGTTTCGGGAACATCTTTTCGGCCCACTGGGGGTCGAAGCCCTGCTGGACCACCACGGGCCCCGCCACCGTGGGGACGGTTCCTTCGGGACCAACGACCGTGGGGATATTCCCCGTCCCCGAGGGGCCGGGAGGAGTGAGCTGCGCCCCTGCGGGAGAGGCTCCCCAGGCGGCCAGCAGCAGACAAACAAGTAGAGTGCGAGGCATGTCTTCGGAATCCTTTCCGCCGCGAACCGTAGTGTTTTTTCTGAAGAGTGTCAATCGGTGGTTTGGGGTCAGCCAATTTCCCAATTTCCCCAGCGCAGCGACGAGGGCCGATCGTCGGCTCGGCCCCTCACGGTGCCCAGTCAGGGCTCAACGAATGGTGGGTCGAACTGGGGAATCAAGCCAATCCCGGTCTGGGGGCGGGATGAGTTCGTCTTGACCGCTGCGGGCGAAAGGTCCTATACGACGCCGTCGTCTTTTTGGAGTCGAGCTTCGCCTCCCCTGTCCTCGCTTCGCAACGTTCATGTCCATTCTGCAGCGCTATGTCCTGCGGCAACTGCTGGGGGTGTTTTTTCTCACCCTGCTGTCGCTGACGGGAATGTTGGTGATCGTGGGGGTGATCGGCGAGGCGACCAAGAACGGGCTGGGTCCCCAGCAGATTCTCGACATCCTTCCCTTTGTCGTGCCGAGTCTGCTTCCCTTCAGTATCCCGGCCACCTATCTGCTGACCATTTGTGTGGTCTACGGCCGGTTGGCGGGGGACAACGAAATCACGGCGGTCAAGGCGGCTGGGATCAACCCCATGACCATGCTGATGCCCGGTTTCGTCACCGCGGCCGTACTCAGCCTGGCCACCTTCTACCTGACCGATCAGGTCATTCCGTGGGCCCGCTCCAATGTCGAGCGGGTGGTCCTCACGGCGATGGAAGACATTTTCCTGGGGATTCTGCGCGAGAAGAACCATTACTCCGATCCGACCCGGGGAATTGCCATTTCCGTCCGTGGCGTGGAAGGCGAGCGCCTGATCGAGCCGCACTTCCGGTACCAGTTGCCGGGGGGGCCGCAGACTGTGAACATCACGGCCCGCGAGGCCACCATGACCTTCGATCTGCCGGGTCAGCAGGTGCTGCTGAGCCTGGTGGAGGGACAGTTGGTCCTCCCCGGGGGTGACCAGGCCACCGTGGCCGACGAGGCCTACCCGTTTCCTCTGCCGCTGGGGTCAAAGGCCCCCCCGCCGAGAGATCTGCCAATCCAGGCGTTGCGCAGCGGCATGCGGCAGGCCCGGCAACAGCGGGAAGCGCTCGAGCGGCGGCGGGTGATCACCCTGGCGTTTGCGCTGACCCATGGCGATTTCGGCCACCTGATGCAGCCCGAGCAGAAACGGCAGGAATGGGAGATCAACGGCGAAATCGAGCGCTATCACAAGCTGTATACAGAACTGCATTCCCGACTGGCACTGGCCTGCAGCTGTTTCTTTTTCGCCCTGGTGGGAAGCCCCTTCGCGGTGATGCAGGGGCGCCGTCAATTCCTGACCAGCTTCGCCCTCTGCTTCGTCCCCATCCTCTTGTTCTACTACCCCATTGTGTTGGTGATGATGAACCTGGGAAAAGACAACGTGTTCGATCCCGCGGTGGGTATGTGGTTGGGGAACGCGGCGATGGGAGGAGTTGCCTGGCTGCTGCTCCGCCGCATTTAGTTTACAGCGACGCCTGCAGCTCGGCGATGAGGTGGTCGGGAATGCTGTAGTTGGCCGTCACGCTCTGGACATCTTCATGGTCCTCGAGTGCCGAGATCAACTCCAACACCTGCTTGGCCTGCTCGAGGTCGAGTTCCACCGTGTTCTTCGAAATGCGGGCAATCTCCGATCGTTCGCACGGGACGTGCGCCGTCTCCAGCGCCTGTTTCACGGTTTCGAACGCTGCCGTATCGCAGAGCACTTCGAACGACTCTCCCTGCAGGGAGACATCGTCGGCCCCGGCGCTCAGCGCCACATCGATCAGGCGATCTTCCTCCATGTTTCGGGCGGGGACCAGAAAGATCCCCTTCCGCTCGAACATCCACGCGACACAGTTCGTGGCCCCGAGATTTCCCCCGTTGAGCTCAAAGATCTTCCGCACCTCACCGGCGGTCCGGTTGCGGTTCTCGGTCAGGATGTCGCACATCACCGCGACGCCCGCTGGGCCGTAGCCCTCGTACACCAGCTCGGCCAGATCCACCCCATCGAGTTCGCCGCAGCCTTTCTTGACCGCCCGCTCGATGTTGTCTTTCGGCATGCTGTTCTCGCGTGCCTTGTCGATCGCGTACCGCAGTTTGAGATTGGTGACCGGGTCGCCCCCTCCATGGCGGGCCGCCACCATGATGGCCCGGCTCAACTTGCCAAACAACGCGCCACGTTTTTTGTCTTGTGCCCCTTTCCGGATCGCGATGTTCGCGGAGTGGGAATGGCCGGCCATGATCTGGGTCCTGTGCGGTCGCGCGTCTGAAGAAAAACGACTGGGGGGCAGTCAAACTCGGGGGGCATCCCCCAAGGCGGGAACAGGCCGCCAGGGGGGGGGAAACACGGTTCACCAATCGGTCAGGGGGCGTTCTTGTCCTCGGGGGGGAGTTTTTCACCCTGCTCCCCTCGGCGAATCTTGTCTTCCAGTCGACGGATCAGCACGGGATCGGGATAGGGATTTTCACCCGCCAACTGACGGGCCCGTTTCCAGGCGGCCAACGCATCGGCATTCCGATTCAGCTTGTCCAACACATCTCCCAGGTGTTCGTGCAGGGTCTCGTCTCCCGCCCCTTGGCCCTTCTCCACCGCCTTCTCAATCGGCGGCAGCGCCTCGGCGTGTTTCCCCAACCGATGCAGCACCCAGCCCAGGCTGTCGAGATAGGCCCCATTCTCCGGCTCGGCCTCCACCGCCTTGCGAATCATCCGCTCGGCCTGCTCGAGGTTCTGCCCCTGGTCGGCGTACAGGTAACCCAGATCGTTGTTGACCGAGATGTCATCGGGAGTATCCCGGTAGACTTCCTCCAGCACCTCCGCCCCCTTCCGAAAGTCTCCCTTGGAGACATACACATTCGACAATCCCGAGCGTCCCAATCGTTGGATCTGGGGACTGTTGGGAAACCGTGCCAGCAGGCGTTCATAAGCGGCAATCGCTTCGTCGAACTGGCGGGCATGCCCCAGGATCCACGCCTCACGGAACGGATAGGCGGGATTCTGCTGATTGTCGTTCATCAACCGGCGGATCACTTCCAGGCCCCGATCAGCCTGTCCCGCCATTGTCAGAGCGAACGCCTGCTGATACTCGAACTGCGGCCGTTCCTGGCCGACGGACCGGGCCGCCTCGCCAAACACCTCGGCGGCCTGCTGGTAGCGGCGGGCATCGACCAGGTGTTGCCCCAGTTCTTCGTACAGCTGCATTCCCCGCTCGTTCCGGATCCGCAGCAGGTGCCGGTAAAACTCGACCATCAGGTCGAACTGTTTTGCCTCGGCCGCCAACTGCGCCAGCACATAGCCTTGGGGAAACTTGAGCTTGCCTGGTTCCGACCGCAGTTGCTCCCGCCCCAACTGCAGTACCGCATCAGCGAGGGCTTTGTCAGAAACCAGTGCCTCCAGTTCCTTTTCGATCTGCTTCGCGCTTCCCGCTTCGCCGAACGAATTCGACAGGGCCGAGAGCAGCTCGGTCGGCTTCGCTCGTCGTCGATAGACGCCCGCCAGACCGGCGAAACCCCGGGCATCGGCTGACAGTCCCAGAGTTTTCTTGAACAGAGCCTCGGCCTCGTCCAGTCGGTTGGCAGTCACGTACTGCTCGGCCAAGGCCAGTTGCAGATAGGGATTGCGCTGATCCTTCTGGGCGGCCTGCTCCAGACGGGGCAACAATTCCTGTTGCAGACCCAGCTTCTCGAGAATTCGACCCAGCAGGTCATAGGCGATCTGGCGTTTCGACTGACGGTTGCCGTCGAGGTATCCCTGCATCTCGGCCAGCGCCTGTTGGGCATCCCCCTTTTCGAACTGGGCCAGCGCCAGCAAGAACGACAAGTCTCCCGTCTTGCTCCCCCGCTTCTCCACCGCCTTGGTCAGGGCATTGAGAGCCAGTTCGGGTTTGCCCCCCTGCAGAAAGACCTCTCCAAACTTCTCGAAGCTGACATTCGCCAGAATCTGGTTCCGCAACTGTGCGTTCAACTTGTAGGGGGCCGGGTCCAGCACCGCGGCGAAGACCGGCTCCAGCACCCGTGACGCGTCGACGAATCTCTGGGTGGCCAGGTACCACTGTCCCAGTTGATTCTTCAGCACGATGAACGCGGTCGACTTGGGATCGAGGCTGGGGAGCCGCGTGGCCCGTTCCAAACTGTCGATGGCCCCGGCCAAATTCTCGGTGCGAATCTGCAGCTCGGCCAACTGCACGAGCCACTCGAAGTCATTGGGAGCCAGTTCACTCGCCTTTTGGACCGACTGCAGGGCGATTTCCGCCTTGTTCAGATGCAGAGCGAGTGGGATGACCTGGCGGTAGACCGCCAGAACGTTGGGGTCTTTCTCGATCGATTTGAGGTAGGCATCGAGAGCCCCAGCCAGGTCGCCCCGTCCCTGCAGCACCCGTGCGGTGCCAAACCAGGCGAGTGCCTCGACCCGCGCCTGTTCCGCCGGAGTCCGCGGACGGGCTGGTGCCAGAGGCTCCACCACGTCTTCCAGCTCCTGCCCCCGAATGGACCCGGGAGTGACCGCTGGTTTTGCCTCGCCGGCCGCCGGGGCATTCTGCTGAGCCTGGGCCTCCACGACGGCGGAACCGCCGATCAGGCCAGCCCACAGCACCGCCAGCCAAACTCCGACACGGACGCGACTTCGGACCATTGTGCCTTCCTCCAGAGCTCTTGGAAGCATCGAGTTCCGGGCAATTCCCAGCCTCGGACAGATTGTAGATCTCCGTTCCGTTCGGGGACAGCACGTCTTCAGGTTTACGAGCGCTTCTTTCCCGAGGAACGTTCCTCGGGCTTGGCGCCTTTCCCTTTGCTGTCTTTGCTCCCCTTCGCAGCGACCGGCACCGCAGATTTTGCGGTTGGCTTCGCGACCGGCTTGGCAGCGGGCTTGGCGGCCGACGGTTTGGGCTTGGTGCCCCCCTTGGAGGCCCCTTTGCCCCCCGCTGGTCTCGATTCGCCCCCGGTCTCTCCCGAGCTCTTGTCGTGACTCCCCTTTTCGGAGACGGGTTTCTTGTCGCTTCCCTTCTTGTCGCTGGACGGCTTGCCCGCCGCCACACGGGAGCCCCCCTCCGATTTCCCCGCTTCGGACTTCACCGCCTCGCCCTTCGCCGCCACCGACTTGGCCGGCTCCGACTTGGAGGGAGCTGGTTTTGTCCCGCTCGGCCGGGGGGGCTCACCTCGGACGGTTTTCCCATCAACTGGTTTGCCATTGGCGGGTTTTCCACCATCCAGTTTGGCGACGTCGGATTTGCCCCCGTCGGATTTGCCCCCGTCCGACTTGGTGGTCTCAACCCGTGGCGGCTCAGACTTGGTCCCAGCCGGCTTGACCGGGTTCCCGGCGGCCTTCACGGGGACCTTCGTGTTCTCGACCCGCTCCGGCTCGGCCGGCTTGACGTCGGGCTTGGTCGCTTCGGGTTTGGCTCCCTTTCCGGTCGCTTTGGCGGGGGTGGGCTGGGGCCGCGGGGCTGGTTTCGGAACCGCCGCCGGTCCGCGATTCAGCAACACCTCCAACCGATGCATCCCTTCGTCCGGGGACGCCGAACAATCGGCCTCTTTGCCGATCGGAGGGAACACCTTGGCGCGTTTGGGATCCAACGAGAGGCACTTGATCAGATGGCAGAACAAGGGGGCGTCGGCCTTGCGGATGTAGGGCCGCAACGATTCCGAGGTCTGCTCAGGATCGGCGTGTGGCTCGGCGAAGCCCAGCCAGGCGAGCACTCCATGCATTTGAGCATCGAGGGGCAGTACGTGGCTGCCCAGCGAGTGTTGCAGCGACCAGCCACGGATGAACCAAGAGACGCCGGGAATCTTCGCGAGCTGTTTGCCGGCCAGCTCGGCTGTCTTCCTTCGCAGCGCCTCCAGCTCGAACGCGTAGTTTTGATCGAACGTGTACTGCAACAGATTCTTGATCCGCATGGCTCGCCAGGGGGCGTGCTCGTCGGGAGGAAACACCTGCTGCAGTTCACCAATCGAACTGACCCGCGCCTCGTTCAAATCGGGATAGAGTCCATGCAGTCGCTTCAACATCGCCTGGGCCGACTCGGCATCGGTCTCTTCATAACAGGCGGCGAACAACAAGGTCTCCAACACCGGGGCGTCGTACTTCGCCGGCGAGGAGTGATAGGCCTTCTTCAACAGGTTGGTCAGTTTACGACACAATTCCTGCTTGTCGATCGGCTTGGTGCGTTGGGGGGCTACCATGGCTGTCCTGGATCGGAAATCATGTCCTCAACGTGGAACCGCGGACGGTTCACCGCCGGGATCGTCCCGACGGTCGGCCGCTGTCCCGCCCGACGGGACGGCCCACACGTCCGGGGTGTCGGCGGGCCGCTCGCCCGGCGACTCCCCCAGCTCCCCGGCAATTCTCTGCTGGTCCACCCGCTCCCCGGTTTCGCTGACAGTCGGCGGAGAGCCTGCCGGATCGGTGGGATTCGCAGCCAGCCCCTCACCGTTGGGTTCCCCAGCCAAGGAACCGTCGCCGGTGTCACTTCCCGTCGAGGCGGCTGTTTGCGCCATCGCCTCACGCAGCAGGGCCGAGGTTTCGGCCGCCAGCTTCGCACCGGGATCCAGTACGAATTGCAGTACCGGGGTGTACCGCAGATCCAACTGTTCCGCGATCTGGTGCTGGATGAAGCCCCGGGCCGATTCCAGCCCGTGCATCGCCAGCACTGCGTGGCGGGGTTCGCCACGAACCGAGATGAACACCTTCACGCTTTTCAGGTCGGGAGCGGCATCGGCCCACAAGACCGTCACATTCTTCACCCGGGGGTCTTTCAGGCCAAACAGGATCGTGGTCGCCACCACTTCGCGCACTGCCTCCGCCACCTTCAAGGTTCGTCGGCTCATGCAATCCTCCCGGGACAGGCGACACCTGTCCGAAGGAATTGCCCTGCGGCACCCGTTGAGTCGTGCGCCGGGGCACACTGGGAAACGAGGTGCCCCGGGGCACCGTGCGCTGGGGAGAGGTGGTCCTGGACCAATACCCGAAC
>JBKCTR010000022.1:0-4832 GCA_046318755.1 Planctomycetaceae bacterium | reverse complement strand
GGATCGGTGTGCGTGTTGTGTGGGATGGGGTCGTCCGACAGCACCATCAGCGGTTGGCCGATGCGGAAGGCCACCACGCGCGGGAAGAACCGGCAGGCCTTCTGGTCGAAGATGGCCGGTTCTTTGGGCGGAGCGACCAGTTCAGGCTTGATGGTCGACGGCGCCTTTTCCAGGAAGATCACGGCATTCGCGATTCCCTTGTTGGCCGGATTGACGATCAACGCCTCATCAATCGCGTCCCCCGCCGCACAGATGGCCGAGTCCTTCACTGAGGCATCGCCAGCCGAGAAGAGCTTTTTGACGGCCGGAACATCCCCTTCGATGGTCAGCACACCGTGCAGGTTGCCATAACCGGCCACTGTGGCTGCCTCGGTCCCCCCAGTGGCTGCCTCGGAACCTCCGCTGCTGCCCGCCTTCATCCGCACCTCGACATGGTGCAGTTCGGGACAGCCAGTCAACAGAGTCACACAAGCCAGACCCAGTCCGGCACGCGACAGACGCAGAATCCAGTTCGTCAACGAACTCACTTCGTGTCCTCCACCTTGGCGGTCTCGGCGGCCGGGGGAGCAACCGCCGCGGCAGCGGGGGGGGCTGCCGGGGTCGGCGTCGGCTTGCCAGTCTTCTCGAGCATCCGCAGGTAATTCATCAGGGCATCCCGCGACGCGACCGACTGCAGTTGGCCGTCACCACCGAACAGCTCGGGGAACTGTTGCTTGCCAGCCGGGAAGTTTTGCGGCATCGAGGTGTATGGGGTGATCCACTTCGGATTGTAGACCCACAGCTCAACCCAATCGGGCTGCAGCCGGTTGTAAACCCCTTCCAGATTCGGGCCACGCACCACCTTGGTCGGATCGCCCGCCACGAACTCCCGGCCACCCACCGAGTGGCAGCCGGCACAGAGTCCTGTCGGGGGAGCCATCGTCACGAGATTCCAACTCTGGTGGAGGTAGTTGGCATGTGCCGACTCCATTTTCTCCAGGTAAGCCGGGTCACGCTGAGGAATCGGCTGATACGGGAACGACGCCCCGTCCACCGCCGCAAAGTAATTCGCCAGAGTCTGGGCTTCGTGATCGCTGAGTGAGAACTGAGGCATCCGCAGCAGGGTGGTGTAGCGGATCTTCCCCGGATTCTTCAGGAACGAATAAAGCCAGGGGGTCTGCACCTTGATGCCCTCTTTGTACAGAGGGGGTGGCGCCATCTGGCGAGCCTTCGAACGGTCCAGACCGCGATCGTTCCCCATTGAGTGATTGGTCAACCACTCGGCGAACTCGCCGCCACGTCCCTTGGTGGCCGCCACCTGCTTGAGGGCGGGGACCAGCATGCGGCTGCTGGGGACCTGCACCTTGTTACCAACCTGCAGGGTCTCCCACAGGTCGTAACCAAATTCCTGATCGACAGGATCGTCCTCGGGATCGGGAACCGAATTGACCAAGGCCTTGAACTTCACCAACGCCTCAGCGGGGGTCTTGCCCGGCCCGACGAATCCATCCACAGGCGGCTTGAGTTTCATGAGCGAGTCGAACGCCTGCGGGTGATCGACGGACGTGCTTTCAACAATCGCCAGAGTCTCGACAAACGACAGGAACCGTTTGTAGAAGGCCTCGACCCCTGCATCCGGAACGGCAGACCTCAGTCGGTCATGCAGAGACAGCAGAGCGTCGGTGGGAACATGCACCGCTGGCCGGGCCTCATTGGCTGCCTTGATCCCCTTGGTGATCGCTTCCAACTGGCCCAAATCGACTCTGGCCAGGTCGGCCGGATCAATCTCGCGGGCATAGATGCGGCTGGGGGTCCCTTCCAGGTACTCCTTGAGGGCATTCCAACGACCTTCACCCGTCACATCCACGGCCTCACCCGCGGCCAGTTTCTCTTTCTGCTCATCGGTCAAGTCGAGACGGAACTCACCCACATTGGCCGCGTAGGTGATCTCGGGCAGTTCCAGCATGTGGCAGCCCGAGCAGTTGAACTTGGTGATCAGCTTCTCTCCCTCGATGCGGGCCTTATCGGCCCCCTTGGGCTGATAGACGTATTCGCGGGCGGGAGGCTCGGCCGTCAGACCCAGCACGAAGGTGGCCACCGCTTCAATGTCGGCCTCGCTGAACGGGAACCGCGGCATCTTGAGCCGCTCGTCGAATCCCTTGGTCTCGACCTTCTTGTAGTCGTAACTGCGAGGTTCCCGCAGCTTCTGCCAGAGGAATCCGCCCCGTCCGTGGTGGTTGATCTGGTCGACGTAATAGGCGGCCGACAATTCCTTGTCGGCATTCTCAGCCGAAGGGAACCGACCATTGATGCCATCCTCCACCGCCTTCGCGACGCGGTCCATCGTGCTGGAGCCGTCTTTTTCGCCATGGTGATGCAGATACTCCTCGATATGTTCGAGGGCGAGCTTCGAGGGATCCTTGCGACCCCAGTCCTGCAGCGCGGTTCCAATCGGCCGGGCCTTTTCGAAGCCCGGAATCTCATGGCAGCCGAAGCAGCCATAACGCGAGATCGTCCGACGTCCGATGTACCGCAGCAACGCCGCATCGTTCAGCTCCCCCTCGGCCAGTTCAATCTCGTCGGGCTTGATGGGAGCCACCTTCAGACGCTCTGCCTCGACCGTCGGATACTTCCGCTCGGCCATCACCTTCTCGACCGCTTCGTTCGACAACACCTTGACCAGGTTCATCCGCACGAGGGCGTCGAGAGCCTTGTCCAGTTTGACTTTCACCTTGCGTTCCGAACCGGCACGCCACAGGGTCAGGGTGACCTCGGTTCCCGGCTGGGCGGCCGAAAGTTTCCCGTCAACTTGTGCGGCACTCGAAACCGGCTCGTCATTCCAGGCCAGAATGACGTCGTCCAGTTGCAGACCGGGCTTGTCGACGACAAATCCTCCCTTCTCGGGAAGAATTTCGTTCGAGAACGCCGTCACTCCTGTAGCCCGGGCGGCGGGACTGAACGGCGTGACCGCGGTCACCCGAACCCCCTTGCCTTCCGGAAGGCCAAGACGGGCGGCCTCGGCACTGGTGAACTTCTTGTCGAGATCCGCCCCCAGGATCACGGGCAACTGCGTCTCGGCATACTCCTGAGTTCCCTTGGACATCAACCACGCCACAATGTCGGCAGCCGGGTCGATTGTGACCCCATTGACCGTTTCCGGGTCGAGGTACAAATTGGGCATGCGGGTCCGGGCACTGTGCCGGCTCGGTTCCCGAATCCACGAATAGAGCCACTGTGCCGAGATCAGTTTCTTGTGGACTGTGCTCAGGTCGGGGCCGAAGTCAGGCTTGATCCCCTCCATCTCTTCATGCGCGTGGCTGTTGACGCATCCGCGCTGAGCGAACAGCAGCTTGCCCCGCTCGGCATTGGGGGTGTAGTCGGCCGCCCAGTCGTCGAGCTTCATCGACTCCGACTTGGCGAACAGGTATTCCACCACGCCGGCGATTTCGACCGGCTGCAGATTGTGGGCCTGACCATCCTGCTGGTTGGGCTGGTCGAAGAACTGTGGCATGCGCGTTTCCGGCCGGAAATCACGTGGATTGCGCACCCATTGTTCCGTCCAACCACGACTCGTCTTAGCGGCGTAGTGTCGCAGCCCAGGACCCACCTTGCGGAAGGTGCCTGGCTTGGCGCCTGGATCCTCCGCCATGCGTTCCAGCTCTTCCTGAGTCTGCGGTTCCAGACGGATATCGGGACCGATCGCTTGGCCCGCGTTGTAGCCGTTGATTTCATGGCAGCCGTAGCAACCATACTCGGTGATCAGCTCATAGCCCCGATACAACTTGGGAGCCGACGCGCCGAATTTGGGATTCACCCCCAACTCCACCACATCGTGATGACATTGCAGGCAGGTCGACTCCATCATGCGCTTGGGCTGCATGGGGTATTCCCAGTAATGGTTGAAGAAGTAGCCGTACTTCTTCTTCCACTCCTCGGCCTGCGCGGGAGAGTTGGGGCTGTGCGAAGCATTCTGGAAACTCGTCCCCGATCCACATCCGTTATGACACGAGGTGCAACCGAACTTCTGCATCGGGTGCGGACTGGCCGAGGTCAGATAGAGCTCGGGATTCGGGTGGGTCGAATACGGGTGGGCATAACCAACCTTGGTGCCGTCCTCCCGAACGAGCTTCATCTTGCCCGACAGATAGTCTTGGGCATTGTCGGGGTTGATCCCATCTGGATCGTGGGGAAAGGCGGGAACATTCCCAGCACCAACACGATCGATGTTGATGTGACAGGTTGTGCACCGATCGAACCGGGCGACATTCTTCATGCCGCCATAATTCATCTGCAGGTTCGGCAGCCAGATCTGATTGATCTTCAAGTGACCGTTGAAGCCCTCCACGATGGGCAATTCCATCAACCAGCGCTTCGCGGCAGCGATGCCGGTGGGGGCGATGCGATCCTTGGCGGTCGAGAGGCGGTCGAGGTCGAACCGGAATTTCTTCAGATCGGCCTGGGCGACATCCCGTTCCTTCGAAACCTGCGCCTTCTTCTCTTGGGCGGCCGAGAATTCGGCCTGCAACACCTGCAGCTTGGCCTCGAGGTCGTCAACGACGGCCTGGGCCTTGTTGAATTTCTCACGCAGCTCCAGCACCACGTCGGATTTGAGCTGGTCGCGGATCGCCAAGTCGTAATTCGCCCGGGCCACATCACGCTCGGCACGCTTGAACCGGACTTCCTGAGAGCGCTTCTGGAACTCACCGTCGAGCTTCTTCACTTCCGCGCCGATGGCGTCGGCATCGGCCTTGCGTTCGCTGACCACTGTGTCCGCAGCCGCAACATTGGCGGTCAGGGTGTCCAACTGTTTGTTGAACTCACCCGAGGTCAATTGCGCCAGATCGGCATCAATC
>JBKCTR010000021.1:0-2517 GCA_046318755.1 Planctomycetaceae bacterium | reverse complement strand
CAGACCGACATTCGCGTTCGGCCCCGTGGTGCCAGGTTGGGGGTCTTGGGAATGGGTGGGCGCGGAGACCGCGACGTTTTTGCGGCGATTCGCCCCCGTGAAGTTGTTCGGACCGGGCGACGAACCGACGGGCGACGTGATCGTGTTCATCAAGCATCCGCCACCCGATTCGCTTTGGGCCGAAATCGAGCGGTCGCGTCGCATCGTCTACGCTCCAATCGACCATTACGGTTCGCCGCGCGAAATCGACGCCGACTGGCGGTGGCTGCGGCGTTGCGATCTGATCCTCGTGCATTGCGAACGGTTGAGACGGTGGTTCAGCCCGTATTCACGTGTGGAGTACATCGACCACCATGTCCGCCACATCGGCGACCCGCGGCGAAATCGAGCGCACGATGGGCCGATTCTCTGGGTCGGCGTGCGAAGCAATCTGCCACCGCTCGTCGAGTGGCTGCGGGGCAATCACCTACCACGTCGGTTGAGGGTCCTCACCAATCCAGAGGATTCCGCGCGTGCCCCCACGGCTGCGGAGTTCGGCCTGCCTTCCGAATGCGAAGTCCAGACGTGGACACCCGAGACCCACGCGTCCGCGCTGCTGGAATGCGTCGCCGCGATTGATATCAAGGGAACCGATTTTCGTTCGCGCAACAAACCACCGGCCAAGGCGATCGATTTCCTGGCCGCCGGACTGCCACTGGCGATGAACGCCGATTCGAGTGGGATAAATCGTGGCAGGAACCGTTTCCTGGGAGGTTCCTGCGAGGAGCGCCCAACGGAAGGCCGATTGACGAGTCTGCTTCAGTTTTCGAGCTTTGCCCACGTTCGAGTTCCGAGGCCAGTTCTCGCCTGACGCGATCGAGTCACCAATTCCCCAAGGCCCCGCGGTCCATGCCACGGTGCGATCGGCCGAAGGCTGGCGTAGCGGTGGACTAAGTGATCACACTCAGGGCGGGCCCCAGTGAGTGGAGCACCTGCGACTGCGCGGAGATATTGTTGAAAGTCGTGTTTGGGTGAAAGAAGGAAAAAGGCGGCGTATCCTGCCGTTAGAAGTCAACTCCGAGCCCCACGACGGGGCCATAAAGGATACGCCACCCATGCGACAAAGTAAGACGAAGACGATGCGAAGTCCAGCAGTCACCGTGGATTCGAAGGGGCGCGGCCAGGTCGAACAGACCTCGGGTTGGGAATCCTCCGTGCCCACAGCCAGTCCGCTGGACGCGATCGCCCGAGCTGGTGCCCGGGAGATGCTACAGAAGGCTCTTGAGAGCGAGGTCCAGGAGTTTCTCGACCGGCACTCCGATCGAGTCGATGCCCAGGGACGGCGGTTGGTCGTGAGGAACGGTCATCTGCCACCCCGTGAGCTGTTGACCGGTGTGGGGCCACTGGAGTTGCGGCAACCTCGGGTGCGCGACAAGTCGCCTGATCCCGCTGGGCGGGTCCGTTTCTCATCGCAGATCTTGCCTCCGTACTTGCGGAAGACCAAGGCCATCGAGGAACTGATCCCCTGGCTGTACCTCAAGGGGATTTCGTCCGGGGACTTCTCGGAGGCACTGCAGGCTCTCGTGGGACCGTCGGCTGCCGGCCTCAGCGCCAATGTCGTCGTACGGCTCAAGGAGAAATGGACGGCGGAGTATGAGGTCTGGAGGAAACGGGATCTCTCCGGAGAACAGTTTGTCTACATCTGGGCCGACGGGATCCACACCAGTGTCAGGCTCGAAGATGAGGCCAATTCCAGGCAATGTCTGTTGGTCCTGATGGGCGCAACCGCGGATGGGCAGAAGCATCTGATCGCGGTGACGGACGGCTATCGCGAGAGCAAGCAGAGCTGGATGGAACTGCTCCTGGACCTCAAGCATCGGGGCCTGACGATCGATCCGAAACTGGCTGTGGGGGATGGTGCCCTGGGCTTCTGGGCGGCCTTGCGGGAGGTGTTTCCAGCCACCCGGGAGCAACGTTGCTGGGTCCACAAAACGGCCAACGTGCTCAATAAGCTGCCCCGCAGCATTCAGCACAAGGCGAAGGCCGATTTGCACGAAATCTGGCAGGCCTCAACCCGGGAGGCGGCAGCGAAGGCATTCGATCACTTCCTGACCAAATACGGAGCCAAGTACGACCAGGCGTGCGTGATTCTCAAGAAGGATCGTGATGCCTTACTCACCTTCTACGACTTCCCAGCGGAACACTGGAGGCACCTGCGGACCACCAACCCGATTGAAAGCACATTCGCCACCATTCGCCTGCGTCACCGACGCACCAAAGGGAATGGAACCAGGCAGGCCAGTCTGGTCATGATGTTCAAGCTCGCCCAGTCAGCGTCCAGGCACTGGCGCAAACTCAATGCCCCCACCCTGATCCTCTCCCTCCTCGAAGGGAAG
Organism: Planctomycetaceae bacterium; assembly: GCA_046318755.1. GTDB lineage: Bacteria > Planctomycetota > Planctomycetia > Planctomycetales > Planctomycetaceae > UBA10511. The sequence continues at coordinate 142 of JBKCTR010000021.1, read as the reverse complement.
GTCTTCACCGACGGAGTTCTCCAGCTCACTCACGCCGCCTGATCCACAGTCCTCAGAACACAACTCTTGACAATACCTCGGGACATGCGCCTCATTGGGGTAACCTCTCGGGAAAGTCGGATGTTGACTCACAAATGGCGTC
>JBKCTR010000020.1:0-4089 GCA_046318755.1 Planctomycetaceae bacterium | reverse complement strand
GGGTCGCAGGCCAGAGGCCTACGCCGCGACGTGGGGGGAGACATCGGCGGGGGTTGATGGGTGGGGACTCCGCTTTATTAAACCAAAGGTGGTGCGGCTGGGTTCGCGGGGGGGGAGCGGGGGCGGCCGCGGGTTTGGCATGGGGTCGCAGGCCATAGGCCAACGCCACCGGGTCGCTACTCACGTGGGCTGTCCCAACGGTAAAAAACATTGCGTGTGATCCGTCTGCCGGTGGCCGGGGGAGGTTCTCTCCTGGTCCGTGGCGGCGGTCCGCTGGGTTGATTGTCCTGCCGAGGTTTGCGCCATGAACTTTCCCCTCGCCTCCCCTTCCCGTCCGCCCCGGCAATCCCCGTGGCCCACGCGGCTCTTGTGGTTGACTGCCCTGCTGGGTCCGTTGGTGTCGGCCCCTGCCGCCCGGGGGGCTGATGAGGTGCAGTTCGGCCGGGACATCCTCCCGATCCTCTCGGCTCATTGCTTCGCCTGCCACGGCCCCGATGCCCAGGCCCGCAAGGCCGACCTGCGGCTTGATCTGGCCGAGGCCGCCCTGGCGAAGCGCGATTCGGGTCACGCGTTTGTCGCCGGCTCACTCGACGACAGCGAAGCCTGGCAGCGCATCACCTCGACCGACGAAACGCTGGTGATGCCCCCGCCGTCGACCAAAAAGCCCTTGACCGACGGTCAGAAAGCACTGCTGAAGAAGTGGATTGAGCAGGGAGCGAAGTACCAACGGCACTGGTCGTTCACCCCGCCAGTGAAGCCGACCGTCCCCGCGTCGGACAAACCGGGCTGGCAAGAGAACCCGATCGATCGCTTTCTGCTGGCCCGGATGCGCGAGAAGGGGCTCGAGCCACGCCCCGAGGCGAACAAGGCCACGTTGATTCGCCGGGTCGCCTTCGCCCTGACCGGCCTGCCCCCCACTCCGGCCGAGGTCGAGGCGTTTGAAACCGACACCACGCCGCAGGCGTACGAGAACATGGTGAACCGCTATCTCGCATCGCCCCGCTATGGCGAAGAGATGGCCCGGCACTGGCTCGACGTGGCCCGGTATGCCGACACGCACGGCCTGCACCTCGACAACCTGCGTGAGATGTGGGCCTACCGCGACTGGGTGGTGGGAGCCTTCAACCGCAACCTCCCGTTCGACCAGTTCACCATCGAACAACTGGCGGGAGACAAGCTGCCCAACCCGACACGCGAGCAATTGATCGCCACGGGTTTCAACCGCTGCAACGTGACGACCAGCGAAGGGGGCTCGATCGATGCCGAGTTTCTGTTCCGCTACGCGGTCGACCGCACCGCCACAACGCTGCAGGCGTGGATGGGACTGACCGGGGGGTGTGCCGTCTGTCATGACCACAAATACGACCCGCTGACGCAACGCGAGTTCTACTCGCTGTATTCGTTCTTCTACAGTTCAGCCGACCCGGCAATGGACCGGAACATCAACACGACCGATCCGTTCCTGCGGCTGCCGAATCCTGAACAAGAGCGCGACCTGGCCGCCCTGCGAGAAGCCGAGCGGCAGGCCCGCCAGGCGCTCGACGAATGGCTGGCGAAACAGGACCTGGCCGACCCCGGGGCCCCTGCCCCGGCGGCCCCCGACCCCGTCGCCGTTCCGGGCCCCGTGGCGGTCGAGGATGTCTGGTTTGACGATGAATTCCCGCTGAACGCGCGGGTCTCATGCTCGTCGCGGAATGCCTCGACGTGGAGCGTGGCCCCGCGGACGCCGGTGGTCTCGGGACTGCGGGCACTGCGGCAGGCGTTCGCCAGTTCCTACACCGACAAGGCCGAGAACTTCGGCGTGCCGGTGACTGTGCCCGCCAAGGCGCGGTTCAGCATTTTTGTGCGGATCAATCCGAAGGAACCTCCCCAGACGCTGATGCTCGAGCTGAACACCACCAAGGGGGTTCGCCGGGCGCTGTGGGGGAATGCCGAGAAGATGGGTGGGGGGACCGTGGGCTCTATCGAACGGCTGCGGGTGGGAGACATTCCCAGCGATGGGGCCTGGAACCGTCTGGAAGTGACCGGCGAGCAGTGGCAACTGACCGGTGGTGAGGCAGTGCGGGGGATCACGCTGGGGCAGTTTGGCGGCGTGGTCGACTGGGACCGTCTCGCGGTGGCGGGTGAACTCTCGCCAGCCGTCGATCCGCGGGTGTCGTTCCAAGCCTGGTGGAAAGACCGGACGGGAATCGACACCCCGGGCATTCCGGCGGACCTGGCGGGTCCGCTCAAGGAGGGACCCGAGAAAGAGGTGGCTCCCGAGATCAAGGCCCGGCTGAAACAGTACTTCCTGCAGACGGCGGCCCGGCCGACCAGTGCCGAGTGGCGGCAAGCCCGCGCCCGGCTCGACCTGGCCCGCGCCCAGCGGGTGGTGCTGGAAGAGAGCCTGCCCGGGACCTTCATCTTCAAAGATCTTGACCAGCCGCGGGACGCCTTCGTGATGACCCGCGGCCAGTCCGACAAACCGGGCGAAAAGGTGACCCCGGCGGTCCCGGCGATCTTCCCGGCGCTGAAGCTGGATGACCCCCATCGCCGGCCGAACCGGCTGGACCTGGCGCGGTGGCTGATGGCCGAGGAAAATCCCCTGCCGGCCCGCGTGACGGTCAACCGGTTGTGGCAGCAGTTCTTCGGCACAGGCCTGGTGAAGACCAGCGACGATTTTGGAGCCCAGGGAGAACCTCCCAGCCATCCGGAACTGCTCGACTGGCTGGCGGTGCAGTACCGCGAGGTGGGCTGGAACACGAAAGAGTTTGTGAAGCAACTGCTGCTGAGCGCAGCGTTCCGCCAGGACGCCCGGGTGGCCCCGGAGGTGCTGGCAACAGATCCCGAGAACCGCCTCTACGCACGAGGTCCCCGGTTCCGGCTGGATGCCGAGCAGATCCGCGACAACGCGCTGTTCGTGAGCGGGCTGATCAACCTGAAGATGGGTGGCCCGGGTGTTCGTCCCTATCAGCCCCCCAACATCTGGGAGCCGGTGGGATATGCCGACAGCAACACCCGGTTCTACCAGCAGGACCATGGCGAAGAGCTGTACCGGCGCAGCCTGTACTGCTTCCTCAAGCGGACGGCCCCGCCGCCGTTCATGAGCAACTTCGATGGTCCGAACCGCGAGCAGTTGTGTGCCCGGCGCGAGCGGACGAACACCCCGCTGCAGGCGCTGCAGTTGCTGAACGACACGCAGCAGTTCGAGGCGGCACGGGTGTTTGCCGAGCGGATTCTGGCGGAAGGGGGTGCGACGACCGAAGACCGGCTGCAATTCGCAGTGCGGACGGTGCTCTCGCGGCCGCCGGTGGCCGAGGAACTGACGCTGCTGACCAAGGCGGTCGACCATTACCGCGCCCGGTACGGGGCCGATCCCGAAGGAGCCCGGCAAGTGATTCATGTGGGGGAGGCGGCGGTGCGGTCGGAGGCGAGCCCGACCGACCTTGCGGCGTGGACGCTGGTCGCCAACCTCATTCTCAATCTCGACGAAACTGTCACCAGGAATTGATCCGCCATGCATCCTCTCTTTCAGCACGATCTGTTGGCGACCCGACGGCAGTTTTTTGGTCATACGGGGGTGCGGTTGGGAACGGCCGCCCTGGCCAGCCTGGCGGCGGAAACCGCGCGGCGCACCCCGGCGCTGGCCGCCGATGCCAGCGGGGCGGTGCATCCGGCATTGCCGGGCTTTCCGCACTTCCCCCCCAAGGCGAAGGCGGTGATCTACCTGCACATGAATGGCGGCCCCGCCCAGATGGATCTGTGGGATTACAAGCCCGGGCTGACCGAGTACTTCGACAAGGACCTGCCCGACAGCGTGCGGCAGAATCAGCGGATCACCACGATGACCAGCGGCCAGAAACGGCTGCCGGTCGCGCCGTCGAAGTTCCAGTTCCATCAGCATGGTCAGTGCGGCCGGTGGGTGAGTGAACTGTTGCCGCACACCGCCAAGCATGTCGACAAGCTGGCGGTGGTGAAGACGGTGCACACCAACGCCATCAACCACGACCCCGCCTGCACCTTTGTGATGACGGGGTCGGAGGTGCCGGGGAAGCCCAGCCTGGGCTCGTGGGTCTCGTACGGCCTGGGGGCCGAGACGAACAACCTGCC
>JBKCTR010000019.1:0-19501 GCA_046318755.1 Planctomycetaceae bacterium | reverse complement strand
GAGTTTCGGTTCCGTCGTGGGCTCGACGACCGATTACCGCCCACGTCCACACGACCCACGGTTTTTGGGGTGACAAGGCACCAGGCTGTCCGGCAACTGGGACTGGGGCGGCAAGTGCTCGCGGCCGTCGCCGCTGCGGTGGTTGCGGAGACGTTGAGTGGGGGGGGGGCTGCGAACCGACCACGAGGTTCAGACTGGTTCTTCGGCGCACCCCCAGCGAAGCGGGAATGGCTGTGTTGACCGTCCAGGTGCCTGGCGGGGTGTTGATCGAAATCCCCCCAAGCCCGGCCGCTTGCCGTTTGTCGGACTGGGGCTCCGGCTGAGGCGGGGTGCGTTGGTGTCGGGCCCCTGCCCCGAGCGGGTCTGGCATCCGTCCCAAACCCGGTTTCTTCGGGCGGGTGCGTGATGGGTCAAAAAAAACAGACAGTCGGTTTCCTGAGAAACCGACTGTCTGTTGTGATCGGCCACTTGGATTGGCCGCTGACTGAGTCTCAAACGTGTGGTCTGTGGGTGGGCATTGCAAGAACGCCCAAGCTCCGGGACCTGATCAACCAAGCTCGACGGCCAGCTTCACCCAAAGCCAGCGGACCGAGAGGGGACCGTCACACGGGGAAGGTTTCAGGGGAAGACCCTCCGACCCCTCACGCACCTCGACGCATGTTCCAATAGGTCGACAGGACGTCGTACAGGTCGGCCGAGATCTGAACTTCGTCGCCGCGGAAGTCACGCAGCCAAGCCCGCCGGCTCTGGGTCGCGTCGGTCAGAATCGAGCACAATTCCCCGAGGGAGATGCTCACCTTGTTGTCCGTGGTCTGAACGTCGCGGGTCTCGTCGCCGGTGTAGAGCTTCAGGCGTGAATGCATGGGGTCGACTTCCGTGTCGGAATCTCGTCAAAATGAACGCGTGTTCATTTTGAGTCGAGATAGGCAATGGATGGGTGTTGGAGACTGAACGGATCGTGGCGACCATCCTTGGCCACTCCACGCCGTCAGTGACATTAGGTTTCGACACTCCCCCCGCGCCAACTTCAGCGATCCTGTCGATTTCGCCGATTTTCGGAGAAATACCGTGGGTCTGAACGGGGGAGGTTCTCCAAACCCCCAAGAATCCCGGGTTGATTCTCGAAAAATCGACTGATAACCTTCCACGGAGTGGGTGGAGCAGCCTTTTCCCGCCCGATCCGGCTTTGACAGGAGTTTCTGGTCCATGCAGCGCCTCTCCTCCGCCACATCCCGCCGCCCGGGATTCCGCTCGGACCAGTCCTTCCGGCAGGATTCGTCCTTCTGGCAGCGGCTCGGCTTCACCCTCATCGAGTTGCTGGTGGTGATGGCCATCATTGGGATTTTGGCCGCCCTGCTCTTGCCAGCCGTGCAACAGGCCCGGGAAGCCGCCCGACGCAAGGAATGTCTGAACAACATTCGCCAGATCAATCTCGCGGCCCACAATTACCTCGATTCCCATCGCACGTTCCCTTCGGGCTGGGTGTGCAACCCAAATCTCACGACGTGTGACATTGGCTTGCCCCGTCCGATGTTCACCGTGGACGTGATGGACCAACTGAAGTTCCGACAGCCCGACAACAGCATGGTTGAGATCAATCCACCGCTGACCTGGGTGATCTCGGATCTGTGGGGCTGGCAGGCGTTCATGCTGCCGCAGATGGACCAGTCCACCGTGGGCCTCGACTACCGCCTTCCGAAGAACAACGCCTCCAACTGGGCGGGCATTCAACTGCGAATCAAGTCTTACGAATGCCCCAGTGCATCACTCTCGACCAACCGCCCGGGCGGCCTGGGATACAGCACCTATCGTGGTTCCACCGGGACCACCGCCACGAATGGCACCATCTTTTGCAACAGCAAGATCAGCGACAAAGACATCCGCGATGGCATGGGGAACACCATTCTGTTCGGCGAGTCTCAGTTTGGCTTCTGGGGAGATGCCTTGGGCTGTTGTGCCCGCACGCCGGTTCCCGCCGACAACCGCTCGGTGTTTGACTGGGTGAGTGACGAACGGAAAGCCAGTGGTGGAACCTACCTGCTGTTTGGATTTGGCAGTTGGCACAACGAGGTGGTTCACTTCGCCTTTGCGGATGGCTCGTGCCGCCCCATCGCGAAAAACGTGGATGCAGCCCTGATGATGGCCTTCTCGACCCGTAACGGGAATGAGCGCATCAGCCAGGAAGACTGAGCCTCAGACCTGTTGGTCCGCACGGCACGAGACTCGGTTCACAGGGTGACGCTGGGGGTGGACCGTTCGTCCGCCTCGTGTTGTGCGAGGGGGGTCACGAAATGGGGGCCACCTGATTGGTACGCCCCGGCCGGAGTTGACCGATGCTGCGAATCTTGGGGAACCGCAAATCCAACTGCCTCGGCTGGAGTCGGCGCGAGCTGTTGTTGGCGGGCTTGTTGGGAACCGGTTTGAGCTCGCGCCCCTCCCCGGTGCTGGCCGAGATCGCCCCCCGCGCCAAGTCGGTGATCTGCCTGTTTCTGTTTGGGGGCTGGAGCCAGTTCGAAACGTTTGATCCCAAACCCGAGGCACCCGTTGAAGTGCGGGGCCCGTACCGATCCATCCCCTCGACACTGCCGGGATTGCCGGTGTGCGAGCACCTGCCCCGGTTGGCCCGGCAAATGCACCGGCTGGCCCTGGTCCGCAGCGTCACCAGCGACGATGCCAATCACAACACCAGTCTGATTCTCACCGGGCGCAACGCGGTCAACGGGGGAACCGCAACCAAGTCGTTCAACACCGGGATCCCCTTCGACTGGCCGTTTTTCATGTCGGCCCTGCAGTCGCTCGACGCGCCCCGCCCCGTGGAGCCGACCGCGGCGCTCCCCAACAATCTGTGTCTGCCCAACCGCCTGGGCCGGTTGGAAGGGTACTGGCGCACGGGGCCGTACGGCGGGTTCCTCGGTTCGCGGTTCGATCCGATCTGCACGCAGTTTGGACAAAACGGACAGAAGCTGTTCCAGCCGCGGGGGGTCGATTCGCAGTCGCTCTCGTTCACCCCGGCAGGAGCGGCCTTGGGCCCCCAGATGACGCTCGACTCGCTGGCCCAGCGCAGCAGCCTGCTGGCTCAGCTCGACGCGGCTCGGGGCGACCTGTTGCGTTCGAAACAGACCGATTCATGGAGCACCTCGCAGCGGCAGTCGCTCGACCTCTTGACCTCCACCCGTTTCCGCAACGCCCTCGATCTGTCTCAAGAATCGGCCCCCACCCGCGACCGCTATGGCTGGAACCTGTTTGGGCAAAGCGTGCTGTCGGCCCGCCGCCTGGTTGAGGCGGGGGTTCCCCTGGTCACCGCGATTTGGGACTGCACTCTCGAGGGGCCCGATATCGCCGGCCTGAGCTGGGATACCCATTGGGATCATTTTCAGGCCTGCGAGGGATGGCTGTTGCCTGGCTTCGACCTGGCCCTCTCGGCCCTGCTGGACGATCTGGTCGACCGCGGCCTGTTCGACGAGACGCTGGTGGTGGTGCTGAGCGAGATGGGACGCACCCCCAAGATCAACAGCCGCGCGGGGCGGGACCACTGGGTGGGGACTTATCCCGCCCTCTTCGCCGGTGCGGGAATCATTCCGGGAGCGGTACATGGCCGGTCCGATGCGACCGGGGCCTACGTGGCGGAGAACCCGGTGAAACCCACCGATCTGCTGGCCACCGCCTATACCCTGTGCGGAGTGGGGCCCGAGCGGCATGTCACCGATCACCTGGGGCGGCCGTTGAGCCTGTACGGTGATGGCGCGGCGATCCGCGAGATTCTGGCTTAAGCAAGCCGCGAACCCCAGGCTGTGTCGCTGCTGCCTGGCCCAGCCCCCCCGTCGCCGATCCGATCTCCCCGCGCCCAGCGGCATGGCCCGTTCGATGCTCATGGATTCCCCCGTTTCCCCCCCCCGTCGCCGCACGCGGTTCGCCCCCAGTCCAACGGGTGAGCTGCACCTGGGGCATGTCGCGGCGATGATTTACGTCTGGGGCTGGGCCGACCGGTGGGGCAGCGCGGTCGACCTGCGCATCGAAGACCACGACCGGCAACGGTGTCGTCCCGAGTTCACCCAACACGTGCTGGCCGACCTCGACTGGTTGGGCTTCGCACCGGTGCGGGGGGGACAAGCGAGCATCCAATCGCAACAGACCGAACGCTACACCCAGGCCCTGGACCGGCTGCGTCGAGCCGGGCTGGTGTATGCCTGCCGTTGCAGCCGCAAGACACTCCCGCTGGCGGCGCCCGGAACTGAACCGTGTTACCCCGGCCATTGCCGCGACCAGGGATGGCCCGAGGGGCCCGACACCGCGCTGCGAGTGAGGCTGCCCGAGACCCCCGTCCGGTTTCAGGACGACCGACTGGGGTGGCAGGAACAGATTCCCGCGCGCCAGTGTGGCGACTTCGTGCTGCGCGACCGCCACGGACAGTTCACCTACCAGTTCGCCGTGGTGGTCGACGACCTGGCCGATGGGATCGACTGGGTCATCCGGGGCCAGGACCTGTTGGCATCGACCGGGCGACAGATGGCGCTGGCCCGGCTGCTGGGTGGAACCCCACCCCGACATTGGCTGCATCATCGGCTGATTGCGGGGGCCGATGGACGCAAGCTGTCAAAAAGCGAGGGGGCCCCTCCGCTGGCGCAATTGCGGGAACGCGGGCTCTCGCCTCCCGAGGTGATCGGTCTCGCGGCCAGCCGCGTGGGGCTGCAATCCAACCCGCGGCCGTGTGCCGCCACCGAAGTGGCCCGACTTCTGGTTGCCGAAACCCCGGAAGGGTGACCCGCTCGGGAACACTCCGGGGCCGCGCATCGACCCGGGAAGCACGGGTCTGCCGAGGAAGGTGGCTGGTGGGGATGGTCCGGCCCGCCGCGTGGACGGTCCGCATCTCCTGGATCGACTCAGAAAGCTCGCCAAAGGGGACATTCCACTGAGGCGACTTTCCTCAGGGAAGGTCTGGCGGGATGAGAAGACTCAGAACAACTCGGCGATGGGGGTCCCCTCACCCAGCACGGGGACCGGTCGACCGGCGAAATCGGGGAACGAATGCTGGCGGTCGATTCCCAGGTGTCGGTACAGCGTCGCCAGAATGTCTTTGGGGGTCAGCGGGCGCTCCGCAGGGCATTCGGCCTTCGAATTGGTGGCCCCGATGACCTGCCCAGTCTTCAGTCCCCCCCCGGCCAGCAGCACCGATTGCGCGTCGGGCCAATGGTCGCGCCCCGTGCCGTTGGCGTTGTGACTGAGGCGGGGAGTGCGCCCGAACTCTCCGAACACCGCCACGAGGATGCGCCGATCGACCCCCCGGGCATGGATGTCTTCAATCAGTGTCGCCAGCGCCTGGTCGAGATAGGGGAGCCGGTTCTTCAGATAGAAGGCGAAATGCCCGGGACGACCGGCGTTCATGATATGATCGTCCCAGTTGGTGAAGTCAGGTCCCGATTTGGCGGCGTCGATATACAACGTCACCACGCTGACCCCCGCCTCGCACAAGCGCCGGGCCAGCAGGCAGGACTGTCCCCAATGGGTCCGTCCATAGCGGTCGCGCAGTTCGTCCGGCTCGCGGGAGAGATCGAAAGCAGCGGCCACCTGCGGGCCGGTCAGCATCGAGACCGCCAGCTCGCGAAACGCATCGGTCCCCTCGAAGCTTCCCCGTTGGTCGAGGCTTCCTTTCAGACGGTCGAATTGGCGAATCAGCCCGGCCCGGTCCGCCAGGTTCCGTCCCTCGGCACCACCGGCGATTTGCAGGCCGGGGGGTTTGAAGTCGGCCGCAGCGGGATCACCCACCGCCAGGGGCCCGTGGTGCAATCCCAGGTAGGCCGGGCGGATCATGTAGAGCTGCTGGGGAATCGCCACGTAGCGCGGCAGAGCGGCGGGGTGGGGTCCCAACAGGCGGCTCGCCACCGCCCCCAGGCAGGGATGTTCGCTTTTTGACTGCGAGGCCGGATCGGGCCGGCTGGGGGTCTTGCCCGTCAAGACCTCAATCCCCCCGTCACTGTGGCTGCTCATGGTGTGGTGCACTGAGCGCACCAGGGCCAGTTTATCGGCCAGTTCCGCCTGCCGGGGGAACAGTTCACAGAGTTGCATTCCGGGAACACGCGTGTCGATCGGCGCGAAGACGCTGCGGTATTCGAGGGGGGCCTGCGGCTTGAGGTCGTAGGTCTCCAGTTGCGAGGGGCCACCATGCAGGTAGAGCACGATGACCGAGGTGTCACGCGAGGCTTCGCCAGCGGTCGCACGGGCCCGCAGGATGTCGGCCTGAGACAGGCCCGACATCGCCAATAATCCCGCCTGCAGCACTTCCCGCCGTCGAAGTGGCCCCGGACAACCGGTCGAGACAAGAGATCGAGACATGCCAGGGCCTCCCCATCAAAGCCTGCGATTGGGTGGTGCCTCACGGGGGCTCACCCAGCAACAACGCGGACCGGTCTGAGATAGCATCTCAGAAGGTCACGAGGAAGCCGAAAACCGCGTCGACCCCCCCACAGCCTCAGCCCGGGAACTCGGGGGAATTCCCGGACTGAACAGGCTGGGGGCCTCTTGTCGGATGGCTCAGGCGAACAATTCGCGGCTGGCGGCCAGTCCATGCAGGTGCTGCAGCCCGCGTTTCTTGCGGATCTTGTCGAGCGACTCTTCGGTTCCCGCCGCCCGGTGGAACAGATCGCGGAACTCTCGAATCAGCACGAGCCAGGCCGCGGGCCGAATCCGCAGCTTCTCGAACACGGCGACCAGATCGGCGGTCAGGGCGGTTCCGTTGAGCCGCTTCGATTGCCGCGTCGACCAATCGAGAACCTTGTGCAACTCGGCGTCCGTGACGGACAACAGGTTTGGCAGGTTCTTTTCCTTGCAGCCTGCGGCGGTGGCGGGGGCCAACAGCCCCTTTCCCGCTGAGTTGCGCAGACGTGCCGAGCTGAACTTGCAACTGGCAAGGCTGGTGGCTTCACCCGCGAAGATCGGTTCGAGATCGACATGCCCGATCGCGGCGGCGGTGGCCTGGACGTCCAGCAGCGGGAGACATTGGTACCGCCCTTCCCAGAACCGTCCCCGGGTGTTGTCCTCGCGATTGCAGTTCCGGGCCGTCGCCTCGGTGAGTTGTCCCACGAACCAAGTCAGATTCGAGAGACGGCTGCGCCCGCGCCGCAATTCGACCCGGTTGGCCAGCATCCGCTCGATCTCTCCCGCAGGAGGGGGCTGCCGCTTCTCTCCAAAAGGGACCTTGCCATGCAAGGCGGTCTGGTATCTCCGCGCCACTTCGGAATCCGACCACTCTTTCACCAGATCGGGCCGGGTGCGCAATAAAAGTGACATCGACTTGGGAAGGATGCAGTAGGCCAGCACCTCGACGGCCATTTGGGCCGCCTGCAGTTCCAACTGCTCCACGATCCACTTGCGGCGATGATCGAACGAAGCTCCAGTCTTATCGGATCCACCCAACTTCTTGCCCGGACCGGGCAAGGTGTGCATGGAACACAAATACACCCCGGGTTGCGTCTCAGAAACCAGATCCTCGCGCGGAATGCGAGCCATCTTTGCCTGCTCCTCAAAATGCTCTGAAATGACACCTCAAGCCCAATTCAACTCCATTGTCGAGAGTTCCAGACTTGCCCCCCGGGTGAAAAGAGCACGCCAAAAACGCACAACAACTCTTATCGTAGAGAAACCAACTCACAGAGGCAAAGCTGGATGCGATCTTGGCCGGAGTTCTTTGCACTGCTTCGACATTTTCTAATGATTGCCGTGTTTACAGTGAATTTGCGCGATTTTATTGCAGCGATTCGTTCAATTCGCTCATCTTGTGAATGCTGAAATGGCAAAAATACAACAGTCCTGGCACGAAAGCGTTCGCGCCAGGACTGTGGATTGGTCGTTTTGGTTGTCAACCGGCTCTCGCGGGACGCCCGCCGGGTCAGTTGCGGTCGTCGTTGGTCTCCACCAAGTCGATGGTCGCCAGTGCCCGCCGCGAACCGCGTTCCGAAGGCCCCCATTCCACCTCCAGATCCGACAGGTCGACCATCCGACCCCGATTGCAGGGGACATACAGTGGCTGGCCCGGTTGGACCACCGCGTCGACGTTCAGTTCGCGAATCACCGCGGCATCCGCCACTCCAAACGACCGCTCGTGACTCTGGAACCGCACCAGCTTCACGCGGATGGGTGCGCTGAATGCCCGGATCTCCAGGTACCGCCCCTGGCCGCGCCCCTGCCCATCATACGGTTGGTAGACCGGCGTGCGGACCACGTCAATCGCGTCCCCCGGAGCCCCGGCCGTGCCGCTGGCGGGAACCACCCGGTTCGCCTGACCCGGCACGCCATACCGCTGGTAGACCACCTCTTCTTCGAAGATGGGGTCGGTCGCGGCGATGCAGTCGCGCAGCGTGGGAAGCACTTCCTGCCGCCATTCGATCGCCACCTGGGGATCACAGAAGCTGAGCTGGTGTTCGGCCAGAATGGCCGTGCTGCGCACCCGCTGCAGCAACGTACGCACGGTTTCCCGCGCCGCCTGGTACCGTTCGAAGGCCGCAAGGGCGTTGCGGTCGGTCAGCCGACTGCGATCGCGATACACCCCGCGGTCGAGGTAGTTCTGGTAGTCGTCCCAAACCTTCTCCAACGACCATCCCGCCACCTCCAGAGCCCCGGTGTAGAGCCTCAGCGACCGCAGGTCGGCATACGCCAACAGCTCGTTGGGAGAGCTCTGGTCATTCCCCGGCTCGATCGACTTGTAGAGGTTGCGGACCGCCGACTCGAGCAAGGCGGTCGACTCGCTCAGGCTGGGGGGTTCGGGACGCCGCGTCTCCCGGGGGCCATAACCCCCCTGGGCCAACACCACTGCGGGGAGCGCGAACACAAACAGCAAGGCGGCCAGCCAGGGCTGACTTTTGGTCGAACAGACACAATTCCGGGTCATGCGGAGACCTTCCATGGTTGAAGTGGGCAATCCGTGTTCTCCCAAGGGCCACGCCGGTGCGCGGTGCCCAGCCCGCCTCGGGGGTCCTTCACGACGCGGGTTCTCGCAAATTCCCCGAAACGCCACAAGATCGAATGGAACCCCTCCAGTCGCTGCAGTCTCCGCAGATTTGCCAGATTCCCAAGTGGCAGGCTGTGGCAGCTCGGGCGCTGGTTCCCCGAGGTTGATGACCCGCCGGGATCGCAGTTCTAGAGGCCGGGAGGGGGGCGTTTCCCCAAGGGATCGATCAGCCACAACCAATCGTCAAACAGAAATTCCAGCCGCGAGGCCAACAGGGCGATCCGCCCCATGACGGTGAAGGCGAACGATGCTCCGAAAGTGATCATCAGGTACCACACTCCCACCCGGGCCACCCGACCATACCCACCCCGGTGATCGATCGAGAAAAAGAAATACGCCAGGCAAGACAGCACCCCGACCAGCATCAACCCGTTCCGCACCGACGCCCACAGGTCGAAGCCCTGACCATCGGCGTTGCGTACCACCAGGGGGACGATGGTGTTGCGGATCTGGCTGACGAAATCGGCCTCGAGAAAACTCAACAGCCGAATTCCCGCGTAGGTCCCCACAATGAAGGCCAGCGGCCATCGCGCAATCCATCCCCCGCGGGGGAACAGCCGCCACAACAGCATCGTGCCCAGCAGCAGCGGCGTCAGTGTCAGCAGGCTCTGCCCCACCTCGTCGGCCGTCCCCCACTGCATCCGTGACAGGGGAATGAACAGTTTCGGCACCAACCCATCCCAAAAGCCGGCCACCATGAAATAGGCGGCGCTCACCCCCACCATCACCGCTTCGGCAAGCCGATAGGCGGGGTTATCTTTGTAGAGGAAGGAAAAGATCGCGAGCGTCAAGAGAGCCGCCACCCAGACTCCTGCCGTCCGCGCGGGGCTGACCACCGCGCGTGCCTCGTCGGGCCGGGCGACGATCCACTCTCCGGTGGGAAGATCCCCCGGGGCGACCACCGGCTTGACGTACACCCGGGCCATTCCCGAACTCCCGGGGACCGCCGCCCGCCACAGCAGGAACGCTCCCGAGAGCAGAAAAATCGCCCACCAGACTCGTTTCTCCAGGGGGTTGCTCATGGGGTGCCTCCCCCCCGGCGCGACAAGACCGCGGCCAGGTTCCCCAGCACAATCAGGGCGATGATCAGCAGATGGGCCCAGAGTTGGGGAGCCATGCGGCGCACGGCGTCCTGCCGTTCGGGGACCGCGAGATTCGGATAGCGCTCTCCCAGCGCCACCTCGTATTCGGCCGCCCCCTTCACCGCCGCCAGAATTCCCAGCAACTGCCGGGGGATGTACGGATACGCCTGCGGAGCCTGCACGGCGGTCGCCCCCACCGCCAGCGGCAACTTGAGGGGGCTCGCGGCGTACTGCACCCATTCCTTCAGTCCGGGAAATCCCGCGCTGATCGAAATCAGCAGGTCCAGGTCCTGGAGGTTGGTCACTTCGGCGGTCAGGGGCAGGTCGTCGAGCGGCGTTCCCGCGTCATCGGTGGGAAACTCGGCCCGCAGGCTCGTGGCGATGGTTTTGATCACCACCTCCTTGCCCGGGCGATAGCCCAGGTTCACATAGTCGCGGCCCGGTTGCAGATTGAGAGCGGCATATTCTCCCTGGAGAATCCGCGAGATCGCCCGTTCGACCAGCGGCTTGCCATCGGGCCAGAGGGTCATCAGCACCAGGCGGTGCCGTTTCTCGCAGCAATGCCGCACCAGCGCCGCGGCCATCGGCGCCAGTTCCCCCTCGCTGCTGGGGGAATAATCAAACGAGATCAGCACCCGGGACCTCTCGGGCAGCTCTTCGATCTTGCGAAAGACATTCAGCACCAGCGGGGTCGGCTTTTCGGGAACCCGCACCTTCAGCAACTGCGGCAGCGCCACCGCCAGCAGCATCGCCAGGAAAATCCACCGGCGGTCCAACGTCTGCAGCCATGCCATGTGTCACCCGTCTCCCGAACCGAGGTACGACCGGTTGATTCCCAACAGCACCTTCAGGGACGTGGCCGCCACTCCCAGTGCGATCCCAATCATGATGGCCCGCTGACCGGCGGTGTTCACCACTCCCATGATCAGCGTTGTCAGCCCGGGAAACGTGAAGGCCGAGTACTCCTCGGGGACGGCGCTGGTCAGCACCGCCCCCGCATAGGTCCGGCCCAACAGCACGATGAAGGCGGTGGCCAAGAGCAGCGTCGCCTCGGTGTTCTTCCAGCGAAACGCCCGGAACGCGGCTGAGGCGACGTAGAACGCCAACAGAGCGAAAATTGTCGAGATCGTCGGATTGTATGTGTATTCGTACAACCACCAAAACGCGCTTCCCTCGGCCTGGTAGCTGCCCCTCCAGCGGCTTCCCGAGGCGTCGGCCGGAACCCCCACCTTGAACAACCCCACCCCCAGTGTCACCAGGAAGCTCACCAGGGTGACCGCCGCATAACCCCAGCCCGCTTCACGAGTGGAGATTTTCTGCAGGTTCTGCATCGCCAGGTTCACCCCTCCCAGCACGAAGGCGAACGAAGCCAGCACCTCGAACCATTGGCCAATGGTGTCTTGCCAACCCTGGGCCGACGGGACGAAATAGGCGGCGATGATCACACTGCCCGCACAGGCGGCGATCAGCCAGGGAATGGTGTTGCGCAGCATGGGGTCAGCCTCCTCCCAACAGTCGACCGGTCAGCCACCGCAGGGCGTTGGCCGGGGCTTGCCAAGCGGGCCAGACCTCGATCACCGTCGCCAACAGGCACCCGGCCAAAAGCAGTGTCACCGCCAGCACTTTCCCGGCATCCTGCCCTTTGAGGCTGCCCAGTTGTTGTGGCTCGCGGGTCAGGTAGGCCGACGCCGCGAACAGTTCCTCGCCCATCAGCGTGTAGTCGCAGCCCGCCACGAAGAACGGCAGTTGCGTCGCCTCGGAGGTCCCCGCGATCTGGATCGCTCCGACAGAGTTGCCGGTCTCGGCGAAGATCAGCGACTCGGCATAGAACACGCCGGTGTAAAAGCAGGCCGCCGGTTTCTCGCGCGCCATATAGCCGGTCACATGGGCCACATAGGCGAATTGTTCGTCCGAAACGTAGTAAATGCGGTCGGGGCGAAAGTCGTCGGCCCGGTCGGCTTTCAGGTAGGCCCCCCAGACCGCCTCCTGGGCGGCCGTCATCACCAGCGAGCGCGTGGTGGGAACCACGATCTCGGCCTGGTAATCGGCCGCGGTCTCGGCCACGTGCGACAAAATCGCCACCCCGGCGACCGTGGCGATTTCGTTCATGTCTTCAATGCCCGGGATGAACAGGCAGGGGCGCCCCATCTCGGTGGCCCGGCCCACCGCCTCCTGCATGGCCCGCAACGCGGCGATCTCGCGCACATGCAGCGACTTGCCCCGCTTGGCCCGCTCGGTGAACCAGATCACCGCGCCGCAGATCGCCAGCAAGATCGCCGCGAATCCCGCGCGGGTTCCGTCGAACCATTGCCGCAGCGCGGTCACCGGTGCGGCGGTTTCGATCGCCGCGCTCTCCCCCCCGGGGGCCACCGCCACCAGGCGATATTGGTAGGGCTGCCCCGGAACGCACTGCCGGTCGACAAACTGGGAGATGCCATACGGCAGGTCGAAGAGCTGCAAGTCTTCGGAAGCCGGCGGCTGATCGGCGGAGTCAGCAACCGGCAGCGTCCGGCGTTCGAGGCGGTAGCCCTTCACGCGGCGGGGCTTGAACCCGGGCTGATCGTCGGCCGAAAGGGTCCACCGCAGGTCGATGGCGGTGCCGTTGTCTCCGGGGTGATCCTCCGCCACGAGCCCCGCGGGAGGGGCGGGGATCGTTTCCGCAGGCTGGGCCCCAGCCGCCGCTCCGCCGGCCCAGCCCGCCCCCCAACAGAGGCAGAAGACAAGCCACAACACGGCCAGCCGCAGTCGAGAGTGGGGGTTCATGCTTCGATGAGCTCCACATTCGCACGGGGAACCACCAGACGCTCCCCAGTGGCGGTCTCGACCTCCAGCACCCGGGCTCGCGACCCCGAGGCCAGCACCACCGGTTCCGCCGGCAGCCGGGCGATGGTGCCAATCACTCCAAACCATGGGTCGCGGATGATCCGCACCGTCGCCCGCAAACTCAGCGGTTGGGCCGCGGGAGGCTCAGGAGAGGCATCCCCCCGCTGCGATCCCGTCCAGGGGATGACCACCTCGGGACGCAGCACCCCCGCCCGAATCTGGGTGGCCCCATTGGCGGCGGCAGGGGCCCCGGCCCGGCTGTGCAGCAGCTCGAAAGTGCGCTTGGCCAGCGCCACCTCGCCAAAGCCCTCGGTGATGATCACGGTCAGACCCACTTTCTCGGCCCCCGTGGTGGCCACCCCCAGATCGTATCCCAGAAAGTCGCGCAGGTCCTGGTCGTCGATTCCCCCGGTGATCACCGCCGAGACCCCCAGGTCGCGGGCGGCCCGCAGGGCTTCAGCGGTCACCCGCCCCCCACCCACCACAATCGCCCCCCGGCAGTCGGCGTTCAGCCGGGCGGGGGTCAGCCGCTCTTCAGGCGTAGCGCACACTGGCCGCAACGGCCCGAACGCCTCTCCTCCAATGCCGAAGATCCCCTGCACGAGGGTGGTCTCGGCCTCGACCACCGCTCCCTCTCGCGGCACCACCTCCACCACCGTTCCTGCCAGGTACGCCAGAACCTGCACCGGCCGGTCCGGGCCCCGCAGCATCACCTGGCCCGTCACTCCCGAGACCACCTCGAGTGTGCCGTCGACGGGGCAGTCGACCGAACGGCGGAACCAGCCGAACAAACCGGCCGACTGGGCCAGCCGCTCTCCCGCCCGCACTGGCGAGCCGACGGGCCGCGCCGCCATGAGGTTGGGAATCTCTCCCGGGGGAACACCCAACCGCTGTGCCAGGTTGATGGGAACAATCACTCCGGGAAGTTGGGTCTCGGCGACAGGATCGCGTGGTTCGACCCGGTCCCCCACCCGCACCAGCACTGTGCCGGGAATGGGCAGCACGCGCTTGCACCGGTGTCGGCACCGCTCCACCACCTTCAGCCCGGGCGCATACGCCTTCATGGCCGGCCCTGCCCCCGGGGTGACGGCCTGCGTGGGGCCCTCGGGCGGGAAGTTCCGCCGGAAATGTCCAGCAACCGGTTGCGCATCAGCCCCCCCGTGCCGCGTCGAGGAACACAATGATCGACGGATTCCCCACCCCCACGAACTGCCCGGTGAACTTCAACAGGCCCGTCTCGCGGTTCACCTCGAACACCGCCAGGTTGTCGGCCCGCTGGTTGCAGCAGTACAGAAAGCGCCCGGTGGGGTCGAAGTTGAAGCTGCGGGGATAATTGCCGCGGGTCCACTCGTCGGCCACGTGTTTCAACTCGCCCGTGGGGCCAATCGCGAAGATGCCGATGCTGTCGTGCAGGCGATTCCCGGCATACAGGAACTTGCCGTCGGCCGACACCAGCACCTCGGAGCAGAAGTTGCTCCCTTCATAGCCGGCGGGCAGGGTCGAAATGGTCTGCCGTTCGGTCAGTTTGCCGGTTTTCCCATCCCAGTCGAACAGCACCAGGGTCGAGCCCTCTTCCTGGATCGAGTAGAACCAGCGGTGATTGGGATGGAAGGCGAAGTGTCGCGGTCCATCGCCCGGGGGGAGCGAAACGCCCGCGGGATCGTGCGGCGTCAGCTTCCCGGTCGCCACGTCAAACTTCCAGACGAAGATGCGGTCGAGTCCCAGATCGACATGGAAGACGAACTTTCCCGTGGGGTCGGCCTCGATCATGTGGGCGTGCGTGCGGTCATGTCCGCTGAAGGCAAAGCTTCCCGGGGGGGCATGTTGCGCCTTCGTGGGACCAATCTTCCCCTCGTCGACCCGCACATCGGTCGCCTCTCCCAGGCGGCCATCGGTCAAAATGGGGAGCACGGCAATCGAACCGCCGAAGTAGTTGGCGACCAGCAGGTGCTTCCCGGCCGGGTGCAGGCTGACGTAGGTGGGGCCGGCTCCTCCGGCTTTCACCGTGTTCAGCAGTCCGAGCGCCCCGGTTTGGCGATTGACGGCAAACGCGCTGACCGAGCCCTCGGCCGTGCCTCCCACCCGGTCGGTTTCATTCGCCGAATACAGCCGGGTGCCTGCGGTGTTGACCGCCAGGCAACTGGGGCTGGTCCCGGAACGGTACTCGCCCGCGGGAGTCAGGCGGCCGGTTTGGCGGTCGACCCGAAAGATATGAATGCCCCGTCCATTCCCCGGCGGCAGGTCGACCTGGGTGGGCAACACATCCTGCAGCGGGGAACTGAACGTTCCCACGTAGGCCCACAGCGGAGCGGTGGGATCGGCGGCTGCGGCGAACCGGCCGCCGCCGACGGCGGCTCCCAGGGCGAGGGTCTGTTGCAGGAACTGGCGGCGCAAGGGGCGCTCGGACATGGCGGCTGGAGACCTGGCGATGTGAGACGGACACGGGAGGCTCGGCCCGGGGAATGTCCCCGGCGAACTTCCACAGTCTAATCACGGGTCAGCACAAAGGTAACCCGGCCCGGATCCCCAGGGTCGTCAATCCGCCGCAGGTGCACCCGCTCCTGGAAATGCGCGATGCTTCCCAAAATCAGCCCCTCGGCCAGGTCTCCCAGTTGTCTGGGAGAGGCGTAGACCAACTCCAGAGCCTCTGCCGAGAGACGCTGGCAACCGAGGTGGGGCAGATCCAGGTCCGCCACGAGCGAGTCGAGTTCGGGGTAAAGCTCGGTTTCGATCGACTGCAGAAACTGGAACAGATCGTGGGTCACGGACCGGCGCAGGGGCAGGTGCACCAGCGTTTGAAACATCTCGCGTCCGTAGTCGCGCAGCAGGTCTCGCGGGGCGACTCCCGACTGTTGGGCCAATCGCTCCACACAACCCCAAAACTCCTCGAAAGCCACGTGGTCCCACGATCGAGGTCGTGGGGTCGCCCGAATGGGGCGACTGGTGTCTTCCTCCGGCACCAGGTCGCGTCCCAGTCGCCGCCGGGCATACTTTTCGAAGCCCACCAGAAAGAATCCCCGCATTGGCACAGCCTCAACTCGTCAAGACACCACTCCCACCGCCGCGATTCCGGTCGAGACCCTCCCCGGCCCGGATCGGCGGGTGAACCGGGAACGAACCCGCTTCTGGCCCAACGGATCCCGCAAAGTTCCAACAGACAGGTCCCAAACCTGTCTCCCACATCCGGTGTCGCGAGCGGTCCGGGCACGCGAACGTTCAGCGAACGCACCGCGCAGCCCACAGCAGATCACCCCGCGCACATTCGTCTGGAGCCTGTCCCCAACGGCCCGCAGAACCGGTGTGGCCATGGGCTGCCACAGTGAGCAGTCGACTCGCTCGCGATCATCCGCCAAACCCCTGGAACTTGGATGATGGGATTCATGTTCGTCCGATCCCGCCTGGGCCACACACGGCCAGCCCTCTTGGCTGCCCCCACAACATCCCGTCGTCACTCCAGTTCTTGCCGCCCGGCCACCCCCAACTCAGAGGGGGTGGTGCTTCGTATGCGGGAGGCTTCATCGCCGCAATCAAGTTCCGAAGACCCTTGCCCGGGGTTCCAGCCCCCCCATTCGGCGGAATTCATCAGGGTCTCATGCGGGGTGGCTGACAGAACCTTGATTTTGGCTTGAGATTTCCCCCCCCGGGTGGTCCGTCCGCGCCCCGCCTTCGGGGATTGGGGTTTCCACCAAGTCTGTGATTGATTTGCAGGATCGTCAGCAGCGATACTGGCGGCATGGGCAAGTCACTTGCGGAATACGCCGACTGGTTGGCTGGCCGGGCGCTGATCTGGCCCTCCCCCCCGGTGCCCGTCCCGGCCAAGGCCACCCCGTTCCTCAAACCACTTCCCGAGGTTCGGGCGGTGTTGTGGAATGTCTATGGCACCCTGTTGAACATCGCCGATGGCGAATTGCTGCACCTCGTCGACGACCCACTCCGCATGGAGGTGGCCCTCGACAAGACCGTGCAGGAGTTCAATATGTGGAACAGCATGTACCGCAAGCCGGGCGCTCCCTGGGAGCTGATGTTTCAGCAATACCAGCCCCTGGTGACCGATCTGCGGCTGACGGGGAAGGTCCGCCGCGGGGAGACAACCGAGATCGACTCGGCCCACCTTTGGAAGATTCTGGTCGAACGGCTCTTGCAGAAGAAATACACCTGGGATCAGGCCCTGTACGGTGGGCTGGAAGAATATTGCCAGAAGATCGCCTGGTTTTTTCACCGGGCGCTGCAGGGCTGTGGTGCCGCGGAGGGGGCGGCCGCGGTTCTGGAGAGACTGGCCGGTCAACGGATGGTACAGGGATTGGTGGGGGCCGGGCAGTGCTTCACCCTCACCGAATTGTGGATTCATCTCGAACAAGGGGAGGGGTTGCAGCGCCGTCCTCTGCCGCTGGCCCCGGGCGGTGTCTCGCTCTCGCATCAATTGGGAGCGGCTCCCCCGACCGAACGGCTCTTCACCCCCGTGCTGGAAACCTTACAAAGCCTCGGTATCGACCCCGGCGAGGTGTTGTATGTCTCGTCGCGGCTGGTGGCCGACCTGGCTCCCGCCAAGCGCCTGGGGCTGCGGACCGCGCTGTTCGCCGGCGACAAGACCAGCCTGCGGGCCACCGGGACGCAGGTGCGCGATCCCGAACTGCAGCCCGATCGAATCTTGACCGCCTTGAACCAGATTCATCAAATGATCCCCGGCCGTTGAGTCGGCTCTCTTCGAGAGCCCCGGTTTTCTGTTTCGCCGGCGGGCACCCTGTGCTCCGCCCCCTCCGCGCATCGAGCGCTCCCGTCCAACATGCCTCCCCCAGTCCTGCTCGACTATTCGCACATTGACTTCAGTCGCCCGATTTACGACATCGAGGCGATCCGGCGGGTCAATCCCCAGCGCAACCAGATGGAACACCTCACGGCGGTGGTCTGGGAAGACATCGCGCAGCATGCCGTCGTTGGTTACAAAGACATCACCGAGAACGAGTTCTGGGTGCCGGGGCACATGCCGGGCTTCCCCCTGATGCCCGGCGTCATCATGTGCGAGGCGGCCGCCCAGCTGGCCGGGTTCTACGCCCAGAAGCACAAGCTGCTGGGGGGCGATTTCGTGGGCTTCGGCGGGATGGACGACATTCGTTTCCGGGGTCCGGTGTTCCCCAACAGCCGGCTCATCCTGCTGGCGAAGATGAAGGAACTGAAGCCCCGCCGCCTGGCCACCTTCGACTTCCAGGGCATTGTCAACGACAAGATTGTCTTCACGGGCAGCATGATTGGGGTGCCGATTTCCCGCACCCAGACTCCTCCCTCCACCTAGTGTCTGCGCCGCCCCGCGATGACTCTTCCCAAACCCGGGTTTGTCCCCACGATCCGCCCGCTGATCGAGGCCGCTCCGCCCCCCCCGCCTGAGATCCAGGAGGGGGTCGACCGGTCGGTGGCCCGCCACCGGATGTTCCAACCCGCCAGTGACGGGGCCGACCTGCGCCCCTGGTTCCAAACCCTGGCCGACCTCCCCGCCCCGCCCCTCTCGTGGTCCGCCCTGTTCGGCAACGAGCTCCCGGTCGAACTCGAAATCGGCTCGGGGCGCGGGCTGTTCCTGTGCAACTCGGGTCTCGCGTACCCCCAGCGCAACTTCGCCGGGATTGAGTGCGACTTCAAGGAAGGCCTGCGGGCGGCCGAGCGGTTCAAGAAACGACGGCTCTCCAATGTGCGGCTGCTGGGGGCCGACGCCCGGCTGGTGCTGGCCCAATACGTCGTCCCCGGTTCGGTGGCGGCTGTGCACGTTTACTTCCCCGATCCGTGGTGGAAGCGCAAGCACCACAAACGCCGGCTGTTCACCCGCGCGTTCCTCGACCAGTGCGCCCGGGTGCTGCAGCCGGGGGGCCTGTTCCACTCGTGGACCGACGTCGCCGAGTATTTCGCCATGCAGGTCGCCCTGTTCGACAGTCACCCCGCCTACGAACGGCTCCCGGATCCTCCCGAGAAAACTCCCGAGCACGACCTCGACTACCGCACCAGCTTCGAGCGCAAAAAACGCCGGGCCGGGTGCCGGATCAACCGCGGCCTGTGGCGTCTCAAGGACCAGTCCGACATCCCGCGAAACGGATGAGGCAAGCGGCGCACCGCTCCGCGCGTAGGTTTTATTCATCGCTTCCGGGAGGGCGCACCTCTTTGTGAGCCATCCGCTGGGCGTCCACCCGAAGACCGGCGCGGACAGGACCCAGAGACAGGGCGGCGGGGGGGCGGACCTCTGTGTCCGCTCCGCTGGACATCCGTCTGAAGATCCGCGTTGGCAGGCCCCCAACCCAGCGTGGCGGGAGCGCGGACCTCCGTGTCCGCCCGCTGGGCATCCGTCCGAAGACCTGAGTCCCAATGGGAGGCCAAGACACCTGAATCGAAAACACACCTCAGCCTCCAATCCAAAGATATCTAGGGACGAGCCAAGGCCGACATCTGCCAAAGCCATTCCCTGAAGGGGAAATCTTCCATAGCCTAGGGTTGACGCGCAGCGGCTACCCTAGGTGAGGGACATCCATGGAAACACCGGAACCCTGAAGGGGTTCGCTTGACGCGGCGGTCGCTTGGACCAGCCACGTCATCGATCGGCACACACACGCAAAAC